>NZ_JBKFGH010000012.1:0-6738 GCF_051233475.1 Neobacillus terrisolis
ATTACTTCTTAAAATATTTCGCTAAGCCTTGGAAGATGCCGTTGGCAGCTTGTTCCTGAAATTGATCGGTTTGAATTAACGATTCTTCGGTAGGGTTACTTAAGTAACCTAATTCCAACAGGACAGCGCTTTGTTTGTTTTCACGCAAAACATGATAATCACCATGCCGTACGCCGCGATCTTTTAGATTCGTATATTGGACGATTCCTGAATGCAAGGAAGAGGCTAACGCTTTTTGGTAAGAATGGTAATAAAAGCTTGTTGTTCCTCTTACGTTTTTTTCGGAAATACTGTCATAATGGATGCTGATAAACGCGTCCGCTCCATAATAATGGCTCATGCGCACTCTTGAATTCAGTGACTGAAATGTATCATTAGTGCGAGTTAGAATGACATTTGCTCCAGCTGCTTTTAGTTTATTCCGGAGAAGTAACGCTGTTTTGATTGTGATGTTTTTTTCTGCAGTACCTCTGAATCCGGAGGTTCCGTTATCTTTTCCACCGTGACCAGGGTCGATGACAATCGTTTTATTTTTTAAATGAATCTCAGATCCGGGCTTTTCCACTTGCTGACCTAAATTACTTGCATTTACTACCCAGCCGGCAACATAGGCTAAATCACCGCTTTTAAGGCGGATTTCATACCAGTCATTTGTCAGTTTGACCGCCTCGAACGTTTCGCCTTTGTTTGCTCTTTGGACGACTTCCGATTGTGCAGATGGTTTTTTTCTAATGTTTGTCCCATTATAAAGAATTTCAATGGAACCATTTTTAATTTCTGAATCAGCAGGTGCCGCCTCAGATTTTTGGATAAACCATGAGGCTGCCCAACCGTACTTGCCTGATTTATATTCAATTTTCATCCAATTATTGACTTCTGTTAAAATCGGGAATTGCTCCCCTTTGTAAACTTGTGCAATGATGCTTCCATTCAATGAGCCTTCATCTCGAACATATAGAGTGGAGGCGGTTACGGTTCCCGTTAATGCCTCTTTTTTAGAGCTTGGTTGCTTTTCCTTATCTGAAGTGTTTCCCTGGCCGGTCACTTTGACAAACTCGCTATTGATCCAACCGCTATTACCGGAGAATGAAATCTTAAGCCAATCCCCGTTTATGTCTGTTATTTCACCACTGTCTCCCATATTTAACGAACCGATTATCTGATAGCTTGTCCCAGGTCCGGAACGCACCCGCAAACCGTCAGTCGTAATAGAAATGATCGTTCCTTTTTGCAGCTTTTCAGTAGTAGAACTTTTTTTCTCACTATATGTAACGAGCCAGTTGGCCACCCAGCCTTTTTGCTTGTTATCCAGTTCAATTTGGATCCAATCCCCGTTTGTTTTTATGACGGTAAACTGTTCCCCTTGATTGACTTGGCCAATTTTTGAATAGCTTAAGCCAGGGCCTTCCCGGACATTTGTTTGATTCGAATTAATGATAATGGTACTGCCGTTCGCTTTTGTCTCTTGGAATGACTGAAGTACAGTTAGGAAGAGAACGAAGATGAAGACCCATATCATGTGCTTTTTATCTCTCAAGCAGCACCCTCCTTTCAGACATACATTCATTTTAACGGACATTTTTGGTAAAATCATTCCTTTTTTATATTCATTTTATGAAAATAACATTTAGATGAAACATTTTTGCCACGCCTGGAAAGAATAGAAACAACAAATCTATGCAAAGGGTGAGCAAAATGAGGTTTAGCAGCAAGGGAATGTCGGCAATCGAGGGAGAAAACCAATTGTTTGGAGTAGATTTTCATGATTTTATTCAGAAAGAGCAGCAATCAACTATGTTCGAATTAGCTTCTGAATATGGTCTTTCTCTAGGGGATGTAAAGAAACTTAAAAAGCAATTAGAACGATCCTGAGGATTATGTATTGACAATCCTGTTAATGCTCCGTATGATTATATAGATAAAATGACTATATAAACTGAACCATTGATCGAGAAAAGTAGTCAAGATCCACATGATCAGAGAAGAAATGCCCAGGCTGAAAGCATTTCTGCATGATGACTTGGTGAAAGAACACTCAGGAGGTTTCACTCTGAAAAGGACATTCTCGTCCCTTACTAGGAGTTGAACGTGTACAGGCGTTATCTGTTTGAGCGGGAGCTGTGTATTATGCTCCAACTAGGGTGGTACCACGGGATAAATACATAACTCTCGTCCCTTTGTTAGTTGATAACAAGGGACGAGGGTTTTTTTATTTTTTTACATAAATTTGCAAATTTAAATATGATTCCACGTTGGTTAAGGAGGATTAATTATAATGTCAATTCAAATACCGAGAGGAACGCAGGATATTCTCCCAGGACAAGTGGAGAAGTGGCAGCTGATCGAGAAAAAAGCAAGAGAACTGTGTGAAAAATACCAGTATCGGGAGATTCGCACGCCAATTTTTGAACATACTGAATTGTTTCATCGCAGTGTTGGCGATACAACGGATATTGTTCAAAAGGAAATGTATGAGTTTAAAGATCGTGGTGGACGCAGTGTTACTCTTCGTCCGGAAGGGACAGCATCAACCGTAAGATCCTATGTTGAAAATAAAATGTTTGGCTATGCCACTCAGCCTGTCAAATTGTTTTATATGGGACCGATGTTCCGTTACGAAAGACCTCAAGCAGGCCGATTCCGCCAGTTCGTCCAGTTTGGTATCGAAGCGTTAGGCAGCTCGGATCCGGCAATTGATGCTGAGGTTATCTCACTGGCAATCACTTTGTACAAAGAACTAGGCTTGAAAAAATTAAAGCTGGTGATTAACAGCCTTGGTGATAAAGAGAGCCGAAACGCACACCGTGAAGCGTTGATTAAACATTTTGAGCCGCGTATCGGCGAGTTTTGTTCCGATTGTCAAAATCGTTTAGCAAAAAATCCGATGAGAATTCTAGATTGTAAACAAGACCGCAATCATGAGCTGATGCAAACTGCTCCATCGATTATTGAATATTTAAATGATGAATCACGCCGTTATTTTGAAAAAGTTCAACAATATTTAACGGCACTTGATGTTCAATTTGAAGTGGATCCTAATTTGGTTCGTGGCTTGGACTATTACAATCATACTGCGTTTGAAATCATGAGTGATGCCGAAGGGTTTGGAGCGATTACTACGTTATGCGGTGGTGGCCGCTATAATGGACTTGTCGAGGAAATCGGTGGACCGGAAACACCTGGAATCGGTTTTGCGATGAGTATTGAAAGATTTCTAGCTGCTCTTGATGCTGAAGGAGTGGAGCTGCCAATCGATGAAGGAATCGATTGTTACTTAGTGGCTCTAGGCGATGAGGCTAAGGATTATACCGTTTCCTTACTGCACAAGCTTCGTTTAGCCGGGTTTAAAGCAGAACGAGATTATTTGGATCGCAAAATAAAAACCCAATTTAAAGCGGCAGACCGTCTTCAGGCTCAATTCGTAGCCGTTTTAGGAGACGATGAACTTAAAGTAAATAAAATAAATGTTAAAAATATGAGCACCGGGGAACAAACGGAAGTCGAGCTAGACACATTTATCGAAACATTTAAAGGGTTTTGTCATCACGCTTAAGCGCATTGCTAAAAGAGCGTAACCGTATCGAAATAAACATCAAAAAAGCTTAGCGCGTATGCTTTTACTAATAGAGGAGGATTTTTATGTTTGGAAGAACATATTTCTGTGGAGAAGTTACAGAATCAGCAATTGGAGAAAAAGTAACCCTTAAAGGCTGGGTGGGAAAACGACGTGATTTAGGTGGAGTTATTTTTATTGACCTTCGCGATCGTACTGGAATTGTTCAAATTGTATTTAATCAGGATGTTTCAAGCGAAGCTTTGGCTATTGCAGAAAAGGTCCGTTCAGAATATGTCCTTGATATTAAAGGGACAGTTATGGCTAGAGAGGCTAGTACTGTAAATGAAAATTTGAAAACCGGTAAAATCGAGGTTTTAGTAGAAGAAATCACGATTATTAATGAGGCAAAAACACCTCCGTTCCAAATTGAGGACAAAACAGAAGTTTCTGAGGACTTACGTCTTAAATATCGCTATTTAGATATGCGCCGTCCGGTTATGTTTGAAACGTTCAAAATGCGTCACCAAGTGACAAAAGCGATTCGTGATTATTTAGATGGCGAAGGCTTCCTTGATATTGAAACACCGATTTTGACAAAAAGCACACCTGAAGGGGCTCGTGACTATTTAGTGCCAAGTCGTGTTCATCCTGGTGAGTTCTATGCGTTGCCACAATCCCCTCAAATTTTTAAGCAATTGCTAATGGTGGGCGGAGTAGAACGTTATTATCAAATTGCCCGCTGCTTCCGTGATGAAGACTTGCGCGCAGACCGTCAGCCGGAATTCACTCAAGTCGATATTGAAACGAGCTTTTTAAGTCAAGATGATATCATCTCGCTTACTGAGAAGATGATGGCTAAAGTGATGAAAGAAGTAAAAGGAATTGAAATTCAGCTTCCATTACCACGCATGTCATACGATGAAGCAATGAGCCGTTTTGGATCAGACAAGCCAGATACCCGTTTTGGGCTTGAATTAACAGATCTGTCCGAAATTCTAAAGGATTCAGGTTTTAAAGTATTCTCTGGTCCGATTGCCTCCGGTGGACAAGTAAAGGCGTTAAACGTAAAAGGCGGTGCAGACCGTTATTCTCGAAAGGATATCGATCATTTAACAGAGTTCGTTGCTGTTTACGGTGCTAAAGGTTTAGCTTGGGTGAAAGCAGAAGAGGACGGATTAAAAGGACCGATTTCAAAATTTTTATCAGAAGAAGAACTGAAACAAATCTGGGCTGCACTTGATGTCCAAATCGGCGATTTGCTCTTGTTTGTAGCTGACAATAAAAAGGTTGTTGCTGATTCTTTAGGTGCACTGCGTTTGAAATTGGGTAAGGAATTAGAACTGATCGATCAAAGTTTATTTAATTTCTTATGGGTGACAGATTGGCCGCTTTTAGAGTACTCAGAGGAAGATGGCCGCTATTATAGTGCTCATCATCCATTTACAATGCCTTTCCGTGAAGATTTAGATTTACTCGAAACGGATCCTGGTAAAGTTCGAGCTCAAGCATATGATATTGTTTTAAATGGTTATGAGCTTGGTGGTGGATCACTTCGTATTTTTGAACGCCCAATTCAAGAAAAAATGTTCAGTGTCCTTGGATTTACAGAAGAAGAAGCAAGAGAACAATTTGGTTTCTTACTTGATGCGTTTGAATACGGAACGCCTCCTCATGGCGGAATTGCCTTAGGGTTAGACCGACTTGTTATGCTTTTGGCAGGCAGTACGAATCTTCGTGATACGATTGCTTTCCCGAAAACAGCCAGTGCAAGCTGTCTATTAACGGAAGCTCCGTCTCCGGTCAGCAAAACTCAGTTAAGAGAGCTTTATTTAAATTCTACAGCTAATTTGGACAAGTAATTGCCATGTCTGATTTCTTGAATGATTAGCCCTTTTATGATACTATCTAGGTAACAGAAAGAGTCCTGATGTGTTAGTTGCATTAGCAGATGTTTTGACCTAACATTTTTACCTTGGGAGTTTGGAGTTTTCAAGTTGCGTTCATGCCTCGTTCGTCGGGGACCTACATAGGCTTGGAACAGAACACCCACCTGCAGAGAGCAGGATCAAAACGAAGCAATTCGGCGACGGCACGATTGGGACTCTTTCACTACATAACTTAAAAACTCCATGTTATTCATGGAGTTTTTTCATGGATTAATATATTAATTCCCATCGAAATACTTGTTTTTAATCAGAAGTATTATATAATCATAATCGGGTAAAAGATAAGAGATGGAATAAAACAAAAATAGAGTTTGTTTTTGGAGTGATCTTTGATGCTACATCAGTTTTCAAGAAATGAGCTGGCTATTGGTAAAGAAGGGCTGGCAATCATGAAGGGCAGTACCGTTGCGGTGCTTGGAATTGGCGGTGTTGGTTCTTTCGCAGCAGAAGCGTTGGCACGCTCCGGTGTCGGCCGTCTGATCCTTGTTGATAAAGATAATGTCGATATAACGAATGTGAACCGGCAGGTAATTGCTTTATTATCCACCGTTGGAAAACCGAAAGCCGATTTAATGAAAGAGCGAATTAAGGATATTAATCCTGACTGCGAAGTAATCGCCCTTAAAATGTTTTATACAGAAGAAACGTACGAACAATTTTTTAACTATGGACTCGATTTTGTCGTAGATGCATCTGATACGATTATGTATAAAATTCATTTGATGAAAGAATGTTTAAAACGGAATATCCCGATCATTTCTAGTATGGGTGCCGCCAATAAAATGGATCCCACTCGTTTTCAGATCGCCGATATTTCGAAAACACATACCGACCCGATTGCTAAGGTGATCCGGACACGCCTGCGGAAAGAAGGAATTAGAAAAGGAATTCCTGTTGTTTTTTCGGATGAAAGCCCAATTGTCATTCGTGAGGAAGTGCGCAAAGAAGTTGGAAATGACCAGTCTGAGATTCGTAAAGCACAAATGCCTCCATCTTCCAATGCCTTCGTCCCTTCGGTTGCAGGGTTAATCATGGCGAGTTATGTAGTCCGCCAGCTATTAGCAGATATAAAAATCACGCGTGTTAAGGATGAAAAATAGCATGAAACAAAAGCCTTCGATTTAGTTCGTTGGCTTTTTTGTTGTGCGCCCGGCATGGGTGCAGTCTATAGGGTGTAAGTCCCGAGCCACGAAGGCAGTTGTAGTGGTTAGCTTAACGCAAGGGTGTCCATGGTGA
>NZ_JBKFGH010000013.1:0-276402 GCF_051233475.1 Neobacillus terrisolis
TAGGCACGCCGCCAGCGTTCGTCCTGAGCCAGGATCAAACTCTCCAAGAAAGTTGATTTAGCTCATAAAGTTACGTTGGCTAGTGTTTCTCGACCGAAGTCGATCGCACTATAAAATATTATTGTTGACGTTTGTTTGTTTAGTTTTCAAAGAGCAATTTTTCTTCAGTCACCTTGAGGCGACTTTATTAATATATCATTCTCAGGAAAATATGTCAATAATTATTTTTCACTATCTAAATAATATTTACATATTGTTACTGACCTGAATTATTATATCAGCTCTTTATATTAATGACAAGTGGTTTTTTAGAAAAAAGAAAAAGGTGACTTTTTATGCCACCTTTTTCTTGAAATATTATTCAGTATCGTTATCTGAATTTGATGAATCAGTGTCTGCCTCTAAAGCATCAACTTCTAAATTTTCTTCTTCTAAAGAGTCTAGATCCTCTTCTTGTTTTTCTTCTTTTGCAACTTTAGCTACAGTTGCTACTTGATCATGCTCCTCTTCACCTAAACGGATCAATCTGACACCCTGCGTGTTTCTTCCCATTGTAGAAATATCGTCTACGGCCATTCGAATTAACACACCGCCAGTTGTTATAAGCATGATATCTTCCTCACCAGTTACAACCTTCATCGAAACAAGATGCCCGTTCTTTTCAGTTATATTAAAGGTTTTTATACCTTTTCCGCCTCTTCCTTGAATACGGTACTCGGAAGCAGGAGTACGTTTGCCATAACCTTTTTTCGTAACGATTAGAATTTCCGTATTTTCTTCAAGTACTTCCATTCCAACCACTTCATCACCTTCATCAAGGGTAATTCCTTTTACACCAGTTGCGGTTCTACCCATTGATCTTACGTCTGTTTCTGGGAATCTTATCAGCATACCATTTTTTGTTCCGATAATGATTTCTTTAGTACCATCAGTCAATCGGACAGAAATTAACTCATCTTCCTCGCGCAGATTAACAGCTATTAATCCATTATTACGGATATGAGCAAATGAAGTTAATGGAGAACGCTTTGAAATACCGTCTTTAGTTGTGAAGAATAAGAACCAATCATCGACAAATTCTTCAACCGGAATAATTGCATTTACCCATTCACCTTTATCAATTTCGAGTAGGTTAATAATCGGTAAACCTTTTGCTGTTCGGCTATATTCAGGAATTTCATAGCCTTTAGCACGATATACTTTTCCTTTGTTTGTAAAGAAGAGAATAGTATTATGCGTTGAAGTTGTGATTAGATGTTCAACGAAATCATCCTCATGAGTATTCATTCCCTGAATCCCGCGTCCTCCTCGTTTTTGAGCACGATAAGTAGAAACAGGGAGACGTTTTATATACCCATTATGAGTTAAAGTGATAACAATACTCTCTCTAGGAATTAAGTCTTCGTCTTCAATCATTTCGATTCCGCCTGTTACAATTTCTGTGCGGCGCTTATCATTAAAGCGTTCTTTAATTTCAGTAAGCTCTTCACGAATGATCTCTAATACTTTTTCTTCATCAGCAAGGATGGCCTTTAACTCTGCTATTAACGCAAGTAAGTTTTGGAATTCTTCCTCGATCTTATCTCGTTCCAACCCGGTTAAGCGTTGCAGACGCATATCTAGTATTGCCTGTGCTTGCTTTTCAGATAATTGGAATTGGGTCATTAAGCCTTCACGAGCAATGTCTGTAGTTCTAGAGCTGCGAATTAAACTAATGACAGCATCAATGTTGTCTAAAGCAATTTTTAATCCTTCTAAAATATGGGCACGAGCTTCAGCCTTGCGAAGTTCAAATTCTGTTCTACGGCGAATAACAACTTTTTGATGATCTAAGTAATGTACTAAACATTGCTTAAGACTAAGTACCTTAGGTTGTCCGTCAACAAGTGCTAAAGTGTTAATTCCGAAGCTTGTTTGTAACGCTGTATGTTTGTATAAATTATTTAAAAGAACATTTGCATTCGCATCTTTACGAACTTCAATGACAATCCTCATCCCATTACGGTCTGATTCATCTCGTAAGTCGGTAATCCCATCAATTTTTTTCTCACGGGCTAATTCAGCGATTTTTTCGATTAATTTTGCTTTATTTACTTGATATGGCAATTCGTTAACAACGATAACTTCTTTACCGTTGGATTTTTGTTCAATTTCAACTTTTGAACGGATCGTTATAGAGCCTCTGCCGGTTTCGTATGCTTTACGGATTCCACTTCGGCCTAAAATTTGTCCTCCAGTTGGAAAATCAGGACCCGGGATGATTTCCATAAGTTCTTGTGTCGTGATTTCAGGATCTCGGCTAATTGCTAATACTCCATCAATAACCTCGCCAAGTTGATGGGGAGGAATATTAGTTGCCATACCAACAGCAATACCTGTTGTCCCATTAATTAATAGGTTCGGAAATCTTGCAGGAAGAACGATTGGTTCTCTTTCCTCACCATCATAGTTGTCTTGATAATCAATCGTATCTTTGTTAATGTCTCTTAAAAGCTCCATCGAGATTTTCGACATTCTTGATTCCGTATAACGCATTGCCGCAGCTGCATCACCATCAACTGAACCAAAGTTACCGTGGCCATCTACAAGCATATAGCGGTAATTAAAATCTTGTGCCATACGAACCATGGTTTCGTAAACGGCAGAATCCCCATGCGGGTGATATTTACCAATTACGTCTCCAACGATACGAGCAGACTTTTTATATGGTTTATCTGCATGGATTCCAAGATCATGCATAGCATAAAGAATACGACGATGAACCGGCTTTAGACCATCACGGACATCTGGAAGTGCTCGAGAAACAATAACACTCATTGCATAGTCAAGAAAAGAAGATTTCATCTCTTGGCTAATATTAATCTCTTTTACTTGAGAATTTGGTGATTCAGACATATTTGGTACCTCCTATTTAGGGTGAAAGGGAAGCCTTTATTCATCACCCTTCGATCTGGTAAAAGAAAAAAGGAGGATAGTGGTCTAACCTCTACCCTTACACTTTCTTATTGTCTCACTCAGGCGGTGAGCAGCTTTCGCTTTGCTTTTGTCCAGCTCCAGGCGCCATTGGCTCCTTCCGCTTTTCTATATATCTAAATTCTTAACGTATTGTGCGTTTGCTTCAATGAAATTACGACGCGGTTCTACTTTGTCACCCATTAACATTTCAAAGGTTTCGTCCGCTTCAATGGCATCCTCTAAACTAACTTGAAGCATTGTTCTTGTTGATGGATCCATTGTCGTTTCCCATAACTGACCTGGATTCATCTCTCCTAAACCTTTATAGCGTTGAATATTTGGCTTAGGTGCACTAGGCAATTCAGCGAAAATGCGATCCAACTCTTTATCGTTATAGGCATATTCAATCCGCTTCCCTTGTTGAACCTTATAAAGTGGTGGTTGAGCAATATAAACATAACCAGCCTCTAATATTTGTCTCATGTAACGGTAAAAGAAGGTTAATAATAGTGTTCTAATATGAGCACCATCAACATCGGCATCCGTCATAATGACTATTTTATGATAACGAGCTTTTGAAATATCAAAATCTTCCCCGATTCCTGTTCCGACAGCCGTAATCATTGCACGTACTTCATTGTTAGATAGAATTTTATCTAATCGTGCCTTTTCAACATTTAAAATTTTCCCTCGTAAAGGCAGGATTGCTTGGAAATGACGATCCCGTCCCTGTTTTGCCGAACCACCTGCTGAGTCACCCTCAACAATATAAAGTTCGCTAATAGATGGATCCTTTGAAGAACAATCCGCTAATTTCCCGGGCAAACTTGAAACCTCTAGTGCACTTTTACGTCGCGTTAATTCTCGGGCCTTTTTAGCTGCGAGCCTTGCTCGGGCAGCCATTAACCCTTTATCAACGATTTTGCGGGCAACTGCAGGATTTTCAAGCATAAACTTCTCAAAATGATCCGAGAATACCATATCTGTGATCGTACGAACCTCGGAATTCCCTAGTTTTGTTTTCGTTTGTCCCTCAAATTGCGGGTCTGGATGCTTAATCGAGATAATCGCAGTTAAACCTTCACGAACATCTTCACCTGATAAATTCGTATCATTTTCTTTAATTATGCCATTTTTTCGGGCATAATCATTTATTACTCTTGTTAATGCTGTTTTAAAGCCGGATTCATGTGATCCACCTTCATAGGTATGAATATTGTTAGCAAAAGAGTAGATATTACTTGTATAAGATTCATTATATTGGAGGGAAACTTCAACGGTAATTCCATCTTTTTCACCTTCAATATAAATTGGTTCTTCATGAATAACTTCTTTAGTTCTGTTTAAATGTTCAACGTAAGACTTAATACCGCCCTCATAAAGATACTCATTTTTCTTATTCTCTACTCGTTTATCTTCGATCGTGATCTTAATATTTCGGTTTAAGAAAGCAAGTTCACGTAAACGATTGGCAAGTGTATCATAGTCATACTCGAGTGTTTCAGTGAAAATTTCTCCATCTGGAACAAAATGAATCGTTGTTCCTGTTATGTCTGTTTCACCAACGATTTCTAAATCCGCAAGCGGAACGCCACGTTCATACTTTTGGTAATGAATGTGTCCGTCACGATGGACAAATACTTCAAGATTAGTTGATAATGCGTTAACAACAGAAGCACCTACACCATGAAGACCACCAGATACTTTATATCCGCCTCCGCCAAACTTACCTCCGGCATGAAGGACTGTTAAAATAACTTCAACAGCAGGACGACCCATTTTTTCTTGGATCCCGACAGGAATACCACGTCCGTTATCTATCACAGTAATACTGTTGTCCTTTTCAATAATGACATTAATCTCCGAGCAATATCCTGCAAGCGCCTCGTCAATACTATTATCAACGATCTCCCAGACAAGATGGTGTAATCCTTTTGCACTCGTAGAACCGATGTACATTCCTGGACGTTTTCTTACTGCTTCTAATCCTTCTAAAACTTGTATCTGACTTTCATCATAGGTTTCCTCTTGCACTGCTTTTTGCTCCATTGCCATTTCGATCACCTACACTTTCTGCATGCACTCGTCTTCCTCAATTTAAAAAAGCAAGTTTTCACTTTTATGATTCTAGATTGAATAGTCCTTGTGAGCGTTTTTTTAATGTACTTGAAGAAAAAGGGGAAAAGTAGATCTTATCTAGTGTGACCACAACCGATTTATATGGTCCTTTTGCTGCATTGATTATTCTGTCTTGACGATGTTGAATGAAACCAGCCATGAGTGGTGAAGACTTTATGCTATCTTTATCAATGATTGCAATAAGATCACTTGTTTTGATCGTGATCTCTTCTCCTACATGAAGATACACTTTCTCACCTCATTGGATCCGGTTCATTTTTCCGGTTTCTACACGATAGGTGGATGCCTCTTTTAACGTTTGGTGGTCAATCCCTTCAACACTTGTCGTTGTTACAAACGTTTGAACCTTGCCTTGAATGGTATTGAGCAAATGAGATTGACGATAATCATCTAATTCTGAAAGGACATCATCTAACAATAAAATTGGGTATTCACCGATTTCTGAACGAATTAATTCAATTTCGGCTAACTTAACGGAGAGAGCTGTTGTTCTTTGCTGTCCTTGTGAGCCAAATGTTTGCACATCACGTTCGTTGACGATAAAAAGGAGATCATCACGATGGGGACCAAACAAAGTTATACCGCGCTCAATTTCTTTATGTTTAACTTTTAAATATTTCTGTTCATATACTTCTAACATTTTCGACAAACCTTGGCCTTCTGATACATCAACAGAAGGTTTATACTCCATTTTTAACGTTTCTAACCCTCTGGATATACCTTGATGAATCGGAATTGCCCATTTCTCCAATAGTTGAAGGAATTCAAACCGTTTAAAAATGATTTTTACTGCAAGTCCAATAAATTGTTCTGTTAGTATATCGAGCATCGTGAGGTCGGTTTGTTTTTTCGTTTGAAGAAGCTTTAAATAATGATTCCTTTGTTGTAATACTTTTTGAAATTGACCCATATCATGTAGATAAATTGGAGAAACTTGGCCAATCTCCATATCAATAAAACGACGCCTTACTTGAGGGCTTCCTTTTACAAGGTTAAGGTCCTCAGGCGCAAACATTACAACATTCATATTGCCAACATATTGACTTAATTTTTGCTGTTCAATATGGTTGCATTTTGCCTTTTTTCCCTTTTTTGAAATAATTAATTGTAAAGGCAAAGAACCGTGCTGTTTTTTTACCCTACCTTCTATTTTAGCATATTCTTTGTCCCAGGAAATAAGTTCTTTATCATTTGATGTACGATGGGATTTTGCCATCGCTAAAACATATATGGATTCCATCACATTCGTTTTACCTTGTGCATTTTCGCCTAAGATAACATTTACTTTATTTTCGAACTGTGCATCTAGTTCCATATAGTTCCGATAATTTTTTAATTGTAATTGCTCGATATACATGAAAGTCACCTTTGTTTATTACATCACAATAAACGATCCAAACTCGGGGATATTGACTTTATCTCCGGAATAAAGTTTTCTTCCTCTACGTTGATCCTGTTCATCATTTATAAAAACAGGATATTCGCTTAAAAACCATTTAGCCATACCGCCAGTTTGAATCACTTCTGCCAATTTTAAAAACTGACCCAATGTAATATAATCCGTATCAATTTTGATTTCTTTCATTATCTCACTCTTTTCATTTTTAAAGAAAGATGATCTTGAAAAAAATATCTTTTTCAAGAGACTCAATTCTTTTATTTTACTAAAAAAAAACTTGCTAGACAAATGGCATAAGAAAAAAGCTGCAGCGCATAGGGGCCGCAGCTTGACATTAGTGAGTAATTAATACGTTCTTACCGGTAGAATTAATTGAAGAATGGATTCGTCTCCGATTGGACGAATGACGAATGGCCGCATTGCCCCAGTAAAACTGATTTTAATTTCTGTTCCTTCCAATGCTTTTAAAGCATCCATCATATATTTAGCACTGAAAGAAATTTTCAATTCTTCTCCATCAATTTCTTGTGCTTGAACTTCTTCAACAACTTTTCCGATCTCTGGAGTATTAGAAGAAACTTCAATACCTTTGTTATCTAGAGTCGCAAATTTTACGACATTGTTTTTTCCTTCACGTGCTAAAAGGGACGCACGGTCAATGGCATGTAAAAATTCTTTTGTAGTGACCGTTACATTTGTTTTATTATCTGTAGGAATTAAACGGGATGTATCAGGATAGTTTCCTTCAAGCAATCTTGAGAAGAATAATAAGTGTTTCGCTTTAAACAATACTTGATTTTCGGTAATGACGATATCAATTAAATCGTTTGAGTCATCTAAAATCTTGCTTAGTTCGTTTAAGCTTTTTCCTGGAATAACAACGTTGTATGTTTCATCTGTTTCGGATTCTATCCTTGCTTTTCTTAATGCAAGTCGATGACTATCTGTTGCAATACAGTTCAATTCATTGTTTTCAACCTTCCAGTTGACACCTGTCAAGATTGGTCGTGTTTCTGAGGTGGACACTGCAAACACAGTTTGACGAATCATCATTTTTAATAGATCGGTTGGGATACGGAAAACATTTTCCTCCGCAATTTGTGGTAAGTGCGGATATTCTTCTGCATCCAATCCATTTAAATTAAATTCCGATTTACCTGAGCGAATTACAGTTTGCAAATGATTTTCAACATGAATTTCGACGGAATCAGTCGGCAGCTTTTTGACAATTTCACTAAAGAATTTTGCCTGTAATACGATTGCTCCAGTTTGCTTGATTTCGACAATCTCATCTCCAGCTTCCTCTTTTGGAATAAAAGATTCAATAGAGATATCAGAATCACTTCCTGTTAAGGTTACGCCCTCATTAGTCGCCACAATTTTTATTCCTGTTAAGATTGGAATCGTTGTTCTTGATGTTACAGCTTTCATAACATCTTGGACGCTTTGAACAAGCCGATCTCGTTGGATTATAAATCTCATTTAATTAATCCTCCGTTAATGTGCATATTTTTTTGTTCTTAATCATATAATAATAAGTTTTAAAAATAGTAGAAGTACTAGTAGGGCTTGTGTATATGTGGATAACTTATTTTCATCAAAGGAAACACAGTCTATCCACATGTGGACAGACTGTGCGTAAGTCAACTAAAGTTATACACATTTTCCAAGCTAAGATTCTAAATTATTTATTTCCTACTGTTAAAATTTTAACAGTTCATTGATTTCTTTTAGCTGTTTTTGCAATTGAGGATCGGATTGAAGCAGCTTTGAAATTTTTTCATGAGCATGAATAACGGTTGTATGGTCCCTGCCGCCAAATTCCTCTCCAATTTTAGGTAACGAAAAATCAGTAAGCTCTCTTGATAAATACATGGCAATTTGCCTTGGAAAAGCGACAGACTTTGTTCGCTTTTTTGCTTTGAAATCATCCAGTTTGATGCTGAAATGTTCTCCGACTACTCGTTGAATTTCTTGAATCGTAATGACTTTCGGTTTAGAGCTCGGGATAATGTCCTTTAATGCTTCTGCAGCCAAATCAGCATTAATGTCTTTATTAATCAAGGAAGAATAAGCGACAACGCGAATAAGTGCACCCTCTAATTCTCTAATATTTGAATCGATTTGATTAGCAATATAAAGCATCACTTCATTAGGAATATCTAAACCTTCAGCTTTTGCTTTCTTTCGAAGGATTGCGATCCTTGTTTCTAAATCGGGTGGGGTGATGTCAGTAATTAAGCCCCATTCAAAGCGTGATCTCAAGCGGTCCTCTAAAGTTGGTATTTCGCGTGGTGGTCGGTCACTGGAGATGACAATTTGTTTACTTTCCTCATGCAGCGTATTAAAAGTATGGAAAAATTCCTCTTGGGTAGATTCTTTCCCGGCCAAGAATTGAATATCATCAATTAATAAAACATCTACATTTCGGTATTTATTTCGAAATTCAATCGCTTTATTGTCTCGAATTGAATTAATAAATTCATTTGTAAATTTTTCAGATGATAAATAAACCACTTTTGCTGATGGATTATGATCCAATACATAATGGCCAATTGCGTGCATTAAGTGTGTTTTTCCTAATCCAACTCCCCCGTAGATAAAAAGGGGATTATAGGCTTTTGCCGGTGCTTCTGCCACTGCTAAAGAAGCGGCATGGGCAAAGCGGTTGCCTGACCCGATAACGAAAGTATCAAATAAATATTTTGGATTAAGCAAACTTTGAGGAAGCTCCGTTACATCATCATCTTTTATTGCTTTTTTCGGAGGTACCGGAAGATTAATTTCTTCCTCACTTTGATTTTGCGGAATGATGAATTTCACGATAAGCTCTTCACCGGTAATTTCATAAAGGATTCCAGAGATCAGTTGAGAATATCGTTCCTCCAACCAATCACGGGCAAACTCATTTGGGGCTGTTATGGTTAACGTATCACCCTGAAGCGAATGTGCCTTTGTTGACTTTAACCAGGTTTCAAAGCTCGGTTTGCTTATCTTTGTCTCTATTGTTGCCAAAGCTTTATTCCACAGATCCGCAATATTTTCCAATAAATATCCCTCCTTTTCAGTATGTTAGATAACGGAACAGCCAATTACATTTCTTTTACTGGGCAATTAGTATTGATGGAAAATTTATAAATATTCAATCCTATTCATCCGAATAAACTATGAATTTATAAATATACAAAAAGCTTAATGTGGAAAAATATATAATAAGGAAGGAAAGTGGAGTTTCGACAATATCCACGACTTGTGGACAAACTTTTTCCTTACCCCTGAATAACCTGTCCACAGCTTATCCACAATCTGTGGATAAGCGAATTATTCACAACCATTTATTCAGAGTGAAAACACAAATATAATATCAAATAATCTCTAGCGGTGCAATGCTTTTTAATACATTATCCACAAGCGTCACATCTTGTTTATAAAAATTGTCCACAGCCTCTTGATCTGTGAAAAAGCTGTCTATATCTGCTGTGGATAATAAAAAAGGCTGTCGAAATATATCCACAACCGCCAGGATTTATTATTTTTGTTAAAAAAGTTTATAATAAAATATTAGAGATCCAAAAATAAAAGAAATGTTTTCTTTACCACGGAGAGAAAGAATATTTCTGTCAAAGAGTTGACAATTTTCAAGGTTGGTCATTATAATTAGAAAGACTGTCTTTAGCAGTTAATCCTCAGGGAGGTGTTATATATGAAAAGAACTTATCAACCAAACAAACGTAAACACAGTAAAGTTCACGGATTCCGTAGCCGAATGAGCTCCGCTAATGGACGTAATGTTCTAGCGCGTCGCCGTCGTAAAGGAAGAAAAGTATTATCTGCTTAGGCCACTGAAACGTCAGTGGTCTTTTTTCTCATATGCTTATTTTTTATGTTTAGCTAGAGACCACTGACTTCACTATACATAGATCCATCCCGGATTGAGGGTGTAATGATTTGAACAAAGAATTTCGTATTAAAAAAAATAAAGAATTTCAAACTGTTTTTAAGCAGGGAAAATCCTTTGCAAACAGACAGTTTATTGTTTATAGCCTGGAAAAACCTGATCAATTGAAGTTTCGGATTGGTTTGTCGGTAAGCAAAAAAATTGGCAATAGTGTGATGCGTAATCGGATAAAAAGATGTATCCGCCAATCTATTCTAGAACTTCAGGATCAATTAAAAGAAGGCTATGACTACGTTATTATCGCCCGTAAGCCAGCTGCAGAAATGGACTTTCATGAAATTAAAAGCAGTTTAATTCATGTGTTAAAGCTAGCAAAAGTGTTAAATAAACACGTTTAAAAACACAAAGGTTCATTAAAATAATAAAAGCGCTTTATTGGAAAAGATGATAAAATAAAAATAGTGTGCTTGTTTAGCTTTGAATCGAGACAAAAGTAAAAATAAAGTAGGGGATCTTTTGATTCTCCTTTATTATTATTGAATATTTTTTGAAGTCAGGAGGATAAACGCTTGAAAAAACGAATATTTCTTGTTGTTGGGTTGGTTTTTTTAATGGCGCTGATATCTGGATGCAGCCAAACAAACCTTCCGATTACTTCTGAAAGCACTGGCTTTTGGAATGAATACATTGTGTATCCTTTATCTTTATTAATCATAAAGGTGGCTGAATTTTTAGGTGGAAGCTTTGGTTTATCCATCATAATAGTAACTCTCATCATTAGACTTGCTATTTTACCACTCATGATTAAACAAACGAAAAGCTCCAAGGCCATGCAAGCATTACAACCAGAGATGCAGGCTTTAAAGGAAAAGTATAGTTCTAAGGATCAAAAAACGCAGCAAAAATTGCAAGAAGAAACAATGAAGTTATTTCAAAAACACGGTGTAAATCCATTAGCAGGCTGTTTCCCACTATTGATTCAAATGCCAATTTTAATTGGCTTTTACCACGCAATCTCAAGAACAAGAGAAATTGCTGAGCATAGCTTCTTATGGTTTGACCTAGGTTCTCCGGATCCATTTTATATACTGCCTCTAGTTGCAGGTGCGACAACTTTCATTCAACAAAAAATGACAATGGCTGGAACAGCTAATCAAAATCCACAAATGGCGATGATGTTATGGATGATGCCAATCATGATCATTGTCTTTGCAATCAGTTTTCCGGCAGCCCTTTCTTTATATTGGGTAGTAGGTAATATTTTCATGATTGTACAAACTTACTTCATTAAAGGCCCAGAAATTAAAGCTGAAACAGGTAAAGCGGGAGGAGCAAAAAAGTGAAACAAGTAACTGCTACAGGACAAACAGTCGAAGAAGCAGTAAAAAGTGCTTTAGCTCAATTAAATACAACAAAGGACCGTACAGAGGTTTCAATCATTGATGAAGGAAAAAAAGGCATATTCGGTATTTTTGGATCCCGTCCAGCAGTGGTTAAAGTATCCGTTAAAATTGATCCAATTGAGGAAGCAATGAAATTTATTACGGATGTTGCGAATAATATGGGAGTAAATGTCGAAATTGAATCTTTTCAAGACGGAAAACATGTTCATTTTGTGTTAACCGGAGAAAAAATTGCTTTATTAATCGGCAAAAGAGGACAAACTCTCAATTCGCTTCAATATCTTACCCAATTAGTGATTAATCGTTATGCCGATCAATATTTAACGGTTATGCTTGATGCTGAGGATTATCGCAAAAGAAGAAACGAAACGTTAATTCAATTAGCGGAACGCCTGGCGTCTAAAGCAGTAAAAACGGGGAAACATGTTGCTTTAGAACCGATGCCTTCATATGAGCGAAAAGTCATTCATACAGCTTTAGTCGAAAATAAAAAAATTAAAACATATTCAGACGGCACCGAACCGTATCGTCATATTGTGATAGCACCGAAATAATTATAGTTAAATAATAAAAAATCCATTCCAATCGGAGTGGATTTTTTTTGTGGATAAAGTTCAAAGATAAAAATTAAATTTTTTATAGGTAAAAAGATTGAGGAAAAATCGTGTTTTATTGTTATTCACATGTGGATAAGTTAAAATAAAGCGTAATAAAAACTTAGTGTGGATAACTCGCGGATTATTCTTTTGTCCAGAGGATGCTTATGGTATTCTAATGATTTAGGAAATGAAACCAAATTTATGAAATAAAGAATCGTCCAAATAAGGATGAAATATACTTAAAGCCAAAATAGGAGGTGAACAATGATGGAGTTTGATACGATAGCAGCAATCTCGACTCCGATGGGAGAGGGAGCGATTGCGATTGTACGGTTAAGTGGGGATGAGGCGATTTCCATTGCAGATAAACTGTTTCGTGGCGTGAATGGGAAAAGAATCGCTAATGTCCAATCTCATACGATACATTACGGGCATTTGATTGATCCAAAAACGAACCAGGTTGCTGAAGAAGTAATGGTCTCCATAATGAAAGGACCAAGAACATTTACGAAAGAGGATGTAGTTGAAATAAATTGCCATGGCGGAATCGTATCGGTCAATCGGGTATTGCAATTGGTTTTAAATCATGGTGCTCGGCTTGCAGAGCCGGGTGAATTTACAAAACGTGCTTTTTTAAATGGCCGAATTGATTTATCCCAGGCCGAAGCAGTTATGGATTTAATCCGTGCCAAAACTGATCGGGCGATGAATGTTGCACTTGGACAGATGGAAGGCCGGCTTTCCAAAATGATTAATAAGCTGC
Organism: Neobacillus terrisolis; assembly: GCF_051233475.1. Taxonomy (NCBI): domain Bacteria; kingdom Bacillati; phylum Bacillota; class Bacilli; order Caryophanales; family Bacillaceae; genus Neobacillus; species Neobacillus terrisolis. The sequence continues at coordinate 13,157 of NZ_JBKFGH010000013.1, forward strand.
GTCAGGAAATATTAGAAACCCTCGCTCATGTGGAGGTTAATATAGATTATCCAGAATATGATGATGTTGAAGAAATGACTCATAAGATGTTGATTGAAAAAGCTACATATGTTCTAAAAGAAATTGAAAAGCTGTTACAAACTTCTCAACAAGGAAAGATTCTTCGCGAGGGTATATCGACTGTCATTATTGGTCGACCAAATGTAGGGAAGTCATCTTTATTAAACAGTTTAGTTCAGGAAAATAAGGCAATTGTAACAGATATTCCCGGAACAACAAGGGATGTTATTGAAGAATACGTAAATGTCCGTGGTGTTCCATTACGCCTTCTAGATACAGCCGGGATTCGTGAAACAGAGGATATCGTTGAAAGAATTGGTGTTGAACGGTCCAGACAAGTATTAAAAGAAGCGGATTTAATCTTGCTTGTGTTGAATTATTCGGATGATTTAACGGAAGAGGATGTTAATCTTTTTAAAGCTGTCGAAGGAATGGATGTTATTGTCATCGTCAATAAAACTGATTTACCGATAAAGATTGATATGGAAGCGGTAAAAGAAATAGCAAAAGAACATAAGATCATCACAACCTCTCTCTTGGAGGATCGTGGTGTTGACGAGCTTGAGGAGGCAATCGCATCCTTATTTTTTGCTGGTTCAATTGAAGCCGGCGATTTAACGTATGTTTCTAATACCCGACATATCGCTTTATTAAATCAAGCCTCGCACTCCATAGAGGAAGCAATTAACGGTGTCGAAATGGGTGTACCAATCGACATTGTTCAAATTGATTTAACGAGAACATGGGAATTACTCGGTGAAATTATCGGAGAAACTGTTCATGAGAGCTTGATTGATCAATTATTTTCCCAATTTTGTTTAGGGAAATAGTGTTAGTGAAATTTTTATAGAAAGAGTTAGGAGGCAGCATGATGCAATATGAGGCCGGAAATTTTGACGTAATAGTCATTGGTGCAGGGCATGCCGGTTGTGAAGCAGGACTTGCTTCCGCAAGACAAGGGGCAAAAACACTTGTGATTACAATTAATCTTGATATGGTAGCCTTTATGCCATGTAATCCATCTGTCGGTGGACCGGCAAAAGGGATTGTAGTCCGCGAAATTGATGCACTTGGCGGGGAAATGGGAAAAAATATCGATAAAACACATATCCAGATGCGGATGTTAAACACTGGTAAAGGGCCAGCTGTCCGTGCATTACGTGCACAGGCGGATAAATTTGCTTACCAGCATGAAATGAAAAAGACACTTGAGCAAGAGGCAAATTTAACCTTAATACAAGGGATGGCAGAGCAGTTAATTGTTGAAGACGGTATTTGTAAAGGAATCATTACAAAAACTGGTGCTATCTACCGCTCTAAAACGGTTGTCATCACGTCCGGAACATTTTTAAGAGGCGAAATTATTATTGGCGATTTGAAATATTCTAGTGGACCCAATAATCAACAACCTTCCATTAAGCTGTCAGAGCATTTGAAAGAATTAGGTCTTGACTTGGTTCGCTTTAAAACGGGAACACCACCTCGGGTCAATAGCAAAACCATTGATTACAGCAAAACGGAAATTCAACCGGGTGATGAAGTACCACGGGCTTTTTCTTATGAAACAACAAATTATATTACAGACCAGCTCCCGTGCTGGCTCACATACACGAATGAAACGACACATACCATCATTGATAATAACTTACACCGATCCCCTATGTTTTCTGGAATGATCAAGGGTACCGGACCTCGTTATTGTCCATCGATTGAAGATAAGGTTGTCCGCTTTAACGATAAACCTCGTCATCAGATTTTCTTAGAGCCGGAGGGGCGTCATACAGAGGAAGTCTATGTACAGGGATTGTCAACGAGTCTTCCTGAAGATGTTCAAAGGGAAATTATTAAATCTATTGCTGGATTAGAAAATGCCCAAATCATGCGGTCTGGTTATGCAATTGAATATGATGCAGTGGTACCAACCCAGCTTTGGCCAACTTTGGAAACAAAGGTAGTAAAAAATCTTTATACAGGTGGTCAAATTAACGGAACATCAGGATATGAAGAGGCTGCTGGCCAGGGCTTAATTGCAGGAATCAATGCCGGAAGAAGGGCATTAGGAAAAGAAGAATTAATTCTTAGCCGTTCTGATGCTTATATCGGCGTTTTAATTGATGACCTTGTCACGAAAGGAACAGCTGAGCCATACCGATTGCTGACTTCAAGAGCTGAATATCGTCTTTTATTACGCCATGATAATGCTGATTTACGGTTAACCGAAATTGGGCGGAAAATTGGCTTAATTTCAGACGAGCGTTATCAAAGATTTTTGAATAAGAAAGAAATGATCGAGTCAGAAATCCATAGATTACGGTCAATTTTCATTAAACCAACCCAGACTGTTCAAGAGATTATCAAGTCTCAGGGTGGAACTGAATTAAAAGATGGGATAAGAGCTGCGGATCTTTTGAAACGTCCAGAAATGTCTTATGAGCATATTGAGGCTGTCACACCAAGCGATATTGATCTTGATTTAGAGGTAAAGGAGCAAGTTGAAATCCAAATCAAGTATGAGGGGTATATTGAAAAGTCTCTCCAGCAGGTTGAGCGCCTTAAAAAAATGGAGGACAAAAAAATTCCGGAAAATATTGATTATGATGCGATCACAGGTTTGGCTACTGAAGCAAGACAAAAATTAAAGAAGGTACAGCCGCTTTCGATTGCTCAAGCATCAAGAATCTCTGGAGTAAACCCAGCCGATATTTCTATCTTGCTTGTATATATAGAACAGGGAAAAATAGCGAGAGTTTCAAACGAGAGTTAACCTGACAAGCGGGGGCGTCTTGCATAGGGGACATGGATAAACCGAATTTTGCTACATGAATCGTCTAATCCGGAGCCCCTTGGCGCCAGAGCAACAAATGATACTTTTATAAAGGAAGGCCTTCCGATGAATATTGATCAATTTCAAACCATGTTGGCTGAGAAAGGAATCGCTCTTTCACCAACCCAAATAGAACAATACAATCAATACTATCAAACACTTGTCGAGTGGAATGAAAAGATGAACTTAACGGCGATTACCGATAAGGAATCCGTGTATTTAAAGCATTTTTTCGATTCCATTTCTGCATCCTTTTATTTTGATTTTACGCAACCATTAACTATATGTGATGTCGGTGCAGGTGCTGGTTTTCCAAGTATTCCAATTAAAATAGCATTTCCTAATATTCATGTTACCATCGTTGATTCCTTGAATAAGAGAATTCATTTCCTGGAACATTTGGCAAATGAATTAAAATTGGAAAATGTTCGCTTTATCCATGATCGCGCCGAAACATTTGGACAAAATCCTTTGCATCGTGAGAAGTATGATGTCGTTATGGCGAGAGCGGTAGCAAGAATGTCTGTGTTAACTGAACTATGTTTACCTCTTGTAAAAGTAGGCGGAACATTTATTGCCATGAAAGCACAAAGTGCAGCAGAAGAATTGACTGCGGCGAAAAAAGCAATCACAGAGATGGGTGGAAAACTAGAATCGGTCCATTCATTTATTTTGCCAATTGAGGAAAGCGAAAGGAATATATTGATAGTAGAAAAGGTAAAATCTACACCGAAGAAATATCCTAGAAAACCTGGTACTCCGAATAAAACTCCAATTGAATAGAGGATACCTTTTTTCTTCATATTGTGGCATAATTTGTTTAAGGGATAGAAGCTAAATAGTAGTAAGAGCATGTTCTAACAAGAATCATTTTAGGGAGTTTCGTAAAGGTGGTGCAGGGTGATGAAGAATTCTTTTTCACGCTTTTTTGGCCTGGGCGAAAAGGGGATACAGGTTGAAATTGAAGAAGAGCAATCGAGTGAGCTTGGGGAAGCAAGTGAAACCGAAGAAATAAGGAAAATTGCAATTGATCTGATCGTTCCTAATCGTTATCAACCGAGAACGGTTTTTGATGATGATAAAATTGAGGAATTAGCACGAACCATACATACACATGGGATTATTCAACCGATCGTTGTAAGGGAATATGAAAATGGTCGTTTTGAAATCATCGCAGGTGAACGCCGTTGGCGCGCTATGAAAAAACTTGGCTGGGAAGAAGCTCCAACGATTGTTAAAAATCTAAATGATACCGAAACAGCCTCCGTTGCTTTAATAGAAAACCTTCAACGTGAAGAATTATCTCCGATTGAAGAAGCAATCGCTTATGGAAAACTACTTGAACTCCATAACTTAACACAAGAAGCACTTGCTCAACGACTCGGTAAAGGTCAATCAACAGTAGCAAATAAGCTGCGTCTATTAAAATTGCCTCAAGAAGTTCAAGATGCACTATTAAATAAGACGATTACTGAACGCCATGCTCGTTCACTTATTCCATTAAAGGTTCCTGAAAAACAGGTTCAATTGTTAATGGAAATTATTGATAAAAACTTAAATGTGAAACAAACTGAAGATCGAGTTGTAAAAATGCTTGAGCAAACCGAGGCAAAACCAAAGCCTAAGCGTAAAGCATTTAGTAAAGATATGAGGATCGCAGTTAATACGATCCGCCAATCATTATCAATGGTGTCAGATAGTGGAATTAATTTGAAGGCTGAAGAAGAAGAATTCGAAGACTACTATCAATTTACCATCCAAATTCCGAAGAAAAAATAATATTGGTAATTTATGGAATGGAAATCAAGTTAAACTTGCTTCCATTCTTTTTTTGTGCCAAATTGTTTTCTATACATTGGAATACTCCGGATTGTCAACTTGAAAAGTTCTTTTTTTAGTCAAAAAATCCTTAATTAAATCAACAACCTCTTAACAGATTTTAAATAAAAAATCGATACTCTTATCCTTTTCATGATAAAATAGAATACATGATTGCTAGTTTACCCTTCGTTTAGGTGGCTAAATTTCATTTTTTAAACAAATTTACGTACAAATTTGAGGAAAATCCCTCAGATAAGTTTCTACTTTATAGGAAATGAAGGTAGGTGACGTCGTGAGCAAGATTATTGCCATCGCGAACCAAAAAGGAGGAGTCGGGAAAACGACCACCTCTGTAAACCTAGGCGCCTGCTTGGCATACATAGGGAAAAAGGTCTTATTAGTAGACATCGACCCGCAAGGAAATGCTACAAGCGGAATTGGAATCGAAAAAGCAGATGTAGAACAATGCATATATGATGTTCTTGTTGATGATGTCGAAGCGAGCAAGGTAATTAAAGCGACTGCTGTAGAAAATTTGTTTGCTCTACCTGCGACCATTTCATTAGCAGGAGCTGAAATAGAGCTTGTTCCTACAATATCAAGGGAAGTCCGTTTAAAGAGAGCTTTAGAGGAAGTTAAGGAGCAATTTGATTTTATTATTATTGATTGCCCCCCATCTCTCGGGTTATTGACCTTGAATGCTTTAACTGCAGCAGATTCCGTCCTAATCCCAGTTCAATGTGAGTATTATGCTTTAGAAGGTTTAAGTCAGCTCTTAAATACAGTTCGTCTTGTTCAAAAGCACCTTAATCATGATTTGAAAATTGAGGGCGTGCTGTTAACGATGCTGGATGCTCGAACAAACTTGGGCTTGCAAGTAATTGAAGAAATTAAAAAGTATTTCCAGGACAAAGTCTATAAAACCATTATTCCAAGAAATGTACGCCTAAGCGAAGCACCAAGCCATGGTGAACCGATTATTAAATACGATTCAAAATCTCGCGGTGCTGAAGTTTATTTAGATTTGGCAAAGGAAGTGGTTGCGCATGGCTAAAGGTTTAGGAAAAGGTCTGAACGCTTTCTTTTCAAATATTGAGGTGGATTCAGAGGAAGTAGTCCAAGAAGTTAAGATTAAAGAACTTCGTCCCAATCCATATCAACCGCGTAAAATTTTCCAACAAGAGGCGATTGATGAATTAAAGCAATCGATTCTTGAACATGGAATTCTTCAGCCGATCATCGTTCGAAAAAGCATTAAAGGCTATGAAATCGTAGTCGGCGAAAGACGTTTTCGAGCTGCTAAGGAAGCAAAGCTTGAAACAGTCCCTGTTGTTGTTCGAGAACTGACAGAGCAACAAATGATGGAATTAGCTGTTCTTGAAAACTTACAGAGGGAAGATTTAACCCCGATTGAAGAGGGCGCTGCCTATCAAATGCTAATGCAAAAACTAGAGTTAACCCAGGAGCAATTAGCAAAGCGTCTTGGAAAGAGTCGACCTCATATTGCAAACTTGATCCGCCTCTTATCCCTTCCGCAAAAAATTCAAGATTTGATTTCTTCGGGCGAAATTTCAATGGGACATGGCAGAGCGTTATTAGGGCTACGGAAAAAAGAAAACATCTCCATTGTTGTCGATAAAGTAATAAAAGAGAATTTAAATGTCCGTCAACTTGAGTTATATATTCAACAATTAAATGAACATGTTTCACGTGAAACAAAAAAAGAAAAGCAAAAGAAAGATGTTTTTTTACTAGAGCAAGAGTCTTTTTTACGAGAGCGCTTTGGTACGACAGTTAATATTAAACAAACGAAAAAGAAGGGGAAAATTGAAATCGAGTTTCATTCTAAAGAAGACCTTGAGCGGATTCTGGAACTACTTGAAAACAATTAGAACTCCTTAAAAACCAACACCATTGTTGGTTTTTTTTATACCCACTCTTCTCCCTTTTATGAATGGATTATGAGTAGAAAGTTTGTGTTAAAGAACAATGTTTATTTTTAGCACTCTGTTGATTGGAGTGGAAGGTGCGAGACTCCTGCGGGAGAAGGTGTCACGGGAGACCCCACAGGCGCTATGGCGCCGAGGAGAAGGAAAAGTGGAAGCGGCTTGCCCAGGGGCGACAGGCATAGGACGAGCCGGCATGAAGGTCGTTCTTTGACCTTCTTGACGGATTGGCTTATGACCCCGAGCCCCTAGCCGCTGTAGCTAGATAGGCTCCCGGACTCCCCCGCGGAAAGCGAGCACCTGGAACGGAAATCAACAGCCAATTTAATAGAGAGAAAAGTGGTGGAAATTTTCCGGCAATAATGATAGGTTTGTACTATTAGATTTTTTTCGTGTTTCGAAAAATAATGATAGGAGAACATGTATGTTTTTATTGGGAACACTTGTAAATGGATTATTGATCGTCATAGGGACTCTTTTAGGAAAATTATTCCATCGAATATCGGAAGAAATGAAATATTCTGTTATGCACGTTATTGGACTTGCGGTCATGGTCCTTGGTTTGCAAATGGGATTTAAAAGTGAAAATTTCTTGATCGTTATTTTAAGTTTGGTATTTGGCACAGTTATTGGAGAATATTTCAAACTTGAAAATAAACTTAATACAGTTGGGCTGTGGCTAGAAAAGAAATTGGGTTCAAAAAGTCAAGGCAGTATCTCAGAAGGCTTTGTTACGGCCACACTTATCTTTGTTATCGGGGCAATGGCGATAATAGGTGCCCTGGACAGTGGTATTCGTGGCGATCATGATGTACTTTATACGAAGGCGATTATTGACGGATTCACGTCATTAATTTTAACAACAACATTAGGAATTGGTGTCATATTCTCCGCTATTCCGGTTGTTCTATATCAAGGTACCATTGCGATGTTTGCTACTCAAATTAACAGCTTTATTCCACAAGCCTTAATGGATAGTTTTATCCTTGAAATGACTGCTACCGGAGGAGTCATGATTTTTGCTATTGGTTTAAATCTTGCCGGTATAACAAAAATCAGAGTGGCAAACCTGCTTCCTAGTATTTTAATTACTGGATTAATTGTAAGCATCATTTATGGTTTTCAAATAAGTTTATAGGTAAAAAAAGGAAAGGTGCTCCCTTCCTTTTTTTAATAAATGGATTTTGTTTTAAGATTACCCTTAGGGTGTTTTTTCTTTGCTAATATGCTCCCATGACATATTTGACCAATGCTCGTGACGATGATGATGAAATGCTGTGCTCGCTTCAACAATTCCATTTGCAATCGTTTTTGCCATTTTTAGCACTAAATTTAACCGAGTATTTTGTAAAACAAAGAATTCCATAAACCCACTGACATTAACAATCCCAGTAATATGAATATCACCGACCTCAGGAAGATCTTTATTAACACCGGCGCCAGGCTTTACCGGACCATCGGCGATTTGAATAACACCTACACTTTTTAATCTTCCTAAACAAGCATCAATTCCAATTATGAAGGGATTTGAATGCTTTTCAAATATATCGGTTAATTGCTCCTTTAAATTGACTGCATGAATAGGGTTTTCTAATGTTCCGTATACAAAAAAAGGAGCAATCTTCTGTTCTTCAAGAAGAGTACCAACAAGCGGGCCTAATGAATCTCCTGTTGAGCGGTCTGTTCCAATACAAACAAAGACAATTGGGCGGTTAACAGTTAAACTAGCCATTTTCAATTTCAATTCTATCGCCAGTTTTTCTGGGGCTGCAATTTCATCATGAATAATTCTTGAGCTCCCGCCTTTCTTTTCAAAGAAATTTGGCATAAAATTCATTAGTTTCCACCTCTTCTCATTGTACTAACAGTATACGGATAATCCGGGCGATGTATACATCTGTTAACCATAAAAACATTAGCTGTGAGGAAATTTTATCCAATAAAACATATTTATTTTAGGAAAAATAACATTTCTGTTAAGATAATAGGAGAAATTGTTTCTTTAAGAAGGTGTTAATCATTGAATTTATCAGAAAAGGCATTGTTAAAATTAACGGAAAAACTGCTGGACCAAGATACTTGGATTAATATTGGAACAGTTTGTTTAAAGATTGTTGCCATTTTTATCATGGCCAGTTTGTTAAAAAAAATTGGAAAGCTCGCTATCTATAATATTTTTAAAGTAAGGTCCCATGCTCCGATTAGGACATCTGAACGTCGAGAAGCAACTCTTATGAAGCTGCTTCAAAATATTTTGTCTTATGTTATTTATTTTATTGCGTTTATGATGGTGTTGTCCACGTTAGAGATTGATGTGAAGCCAATCCTTGCGGGGGCTGGGATTGTTGGGTTAGCGGTCGGGTTTGGCGCTCAGAATTTAGTAAGAGATATCATTACAGGCTTTTTTATTATTTTTGAGGACCAATTCTCTGTTGGGGATTATGTAAGAATCGGCCAGTTTGAAGGCCATGTTGAGGAAATTGGTTTAAGAACAACGAAGATTAAGAGTTTTTCAGGTGAACGGAATATCATACCGAATGGCAGCATCGCGGAGGTCACAAATTTCTCGATTCACAATAGTATGGCAATTATTGATGTAGGGATAGCATATGAAGAGGATATTAGCAGAGCTGAATTGGTACTGACGGAGTTATTGGAAAAATTACCTGAAGAGTATGAGGATATTGTTGCTATGCCACAGCTTTTAGGAGTCCAACATTTTGGCCCTTCCGAAGTCATTTTAAGGATTGTGGCAGAAACGAAACCGATGAAGCATTTATTTGTGTCTCGAATGATCCGGAAAGATGTGAAGCATTGGCTGGACATGCATGGGATCGAGATTCCTTTTCCACGTCTTGTCATGTACTCAAGGTCCGAAGAATCTGGAAATCAAAACGTTTTTGCGGGAAAAAAGGAGGTTTAAACGATGGAAGAAAAGATTTATAACTTAAATGATGTTGTTGAAATGAAAAAACCTCACCCTTGTGGCACAAATCGTTGGAAAATCATTCGAATGGGTATGGATATTAGAATCAAATGTGAAGGCTGTGGACATAGCGTTCTAATTCCCCGTCGCGACTTTTCCCGTAAAATGAAAAAATTATTAGTCAAGCATGAGGAATAGCTCTCATGCTTTTTTTAACGAATCAAAAAGGTTCAGTATGCTAACAAGCTTGTAATTTTTATAGCTTGTATCTATAATTGTGAAAGGCTATCAGGTTTTGTTCGTATATACATTTTAATAATATTTTAAATAGATGAAGTAGAGGAGTGACAATGGATGGCTTTAACAGCAGGTATTGTCGGATTACCAAATGTAGGTAAATCCACATTATTTAATGCGATTACCCAAGCAGGTGCCGAATCTGCCAACTATCCGTTTTGTACAATTGACCCCAATGTAGGAATCGTAGAGGTACCAGATCATCGTTTAACAAAATTAACGGAATTAGTTCAGCCAAAGAAAACTGTTCCAACTGCTTTTGAATTTACTGATATCGCAGGAATTGTAAAAGGTGCTAGTAAAGGCGAAGGATTAGGGAACAAATTCCTGTCTCATATTCGTGAAGTTGATGCAATCTGCCAAGTTGTTCGTTGTTTTGCTGATGATAACATCACTCATGTTGCGGGAAAAGTTGACCCAATTGATGATATCGAAACCATTAATTTAGAGCTTATTTTAGCTGATATGGAGTCTGTTGAAAAACGGATTGGCCGTGTAGAAAAATTGGCTAAGCAAAAAGACAAGGATGCAACAGCTGAATACGAAGTTCTAGCAATGCTTAGAGATGCATTTGAAGCTGAAAAACCTGCACGTACTGTTGAATTTACTGAAGAACAATTAAAGCTTGTCAAAGGGTTACATTTGTTAACCATTAAACCGATGCTTTATGTTGCCAATGTATCAGAGGATGATATTGTCGATCCATCTGACAATGAATACGTCCAAAAGGTAAGAGAATTTGCTGAAAAGGATAATGCTCAGGTTATCGTGATCTGTGCAAAAATCGAATCGGAAATTGCTGAGCTTGAAGGTGAAGAGAAAACGATGTTCCTTCAAGAGCTAGGCATTGAAGAGTCTGGTCTGGACCAGTTAATTCGCGCAGCATACAGCTTATTAGGCCTAGCTACTTATTTCACTGCAGGCGTCCAAGAGGTTCGCGCTTGGACTTTCCGTAAAGGAATGAAAGCTCCACAATGTGCTGGTGTCATTCATTCTGATTTTGAGAGAGGTTTCATCCGAGCTGAAACGGTCGCATATGAGGATTTACTAGCTGCTGGAAATATGACAGCGGCAAAAGAAGCAGGAAAAGTTCGTTTAGAAGGAAAAGAATACGAAGTAAAAGACGGCGACGTCATCCACTTCCGATTTAACGTATAGACTAGTTCAACACTCTATTTCTCTACGTTTAAGGCGTGAAGACGCCTGCGGGAGCCGCGACTTATTTACACGTAAGAAGGCAATTCGTTTGGATTGTCTTCTTTTCCGTTGTCTAGACATTTGCAAGTGTTGAAAAGATATGGTATACTTTTACCTTGTGAGTAATGAATAGTTGCTCCTTGCCCAAATTGGGCCGTGTAGACCAAAAGGAGGTGAAATGTGATGAAAAAGTACGAAGTTATGTACATCATCCGTCCAAACATTGAAGATGAGGCGAAAAAAGCTTTAGTTGAACGTTTCAATACGATCCTAACTGATAACGGTGCAGACTCTGTTGAAACAAAAGATTGGGGTAAGCGTCGTCTTGCTTATGAAATCAACGATTTCCGTGACGGATACTACCAGTTAATGAATGTTGTAGCTGCACCAGCTGCGGTAGAAGAATTCTCCCGTTTAGCGAAAATCAGCGAAGACATCATTCGCCACATCGTGATTAAACAAGAAGAAAAATAATTGATAACTTGATATATTCTTCCATCAAGGTAATGTTTCACGTGAAACATATTGTACGGAAGAAAGGAGTTGGTTCTGATGATGAATCGTGTAGTGCTTGTCGGACGTTTAACAAAGGATCCTGATCTGCGTTATACACCGAACGGCGTACCGGTGGCAACTTTTACCCTGGCTGTGAATCGAACTTTTTCGAATCAACAAGGTGAACGGGAAGCAGATTTTATTAATTGCGTTATTTGGCGACGCCCTGCAGAGAATGTAGCCAATTTCTTGAAAAAAGGTAGCCTTGCCGGCGTTGATGGTCGTATCCAAACACGTAGTTATGAAGGACAAGATGGCAAGCGCGTTTATGTAACAGAAGTAGTAGCGGATAGTGTTCAATTCCTTGAACCAAGAAGCAGTGCTTCTGGTGACAAAGGCGGTAGCGGTTTTTATAGCGAACCTCGGGAGCAAGGATTCCCGTTCGGAGATAATAATCAGAATCAACGACCAAATAACAACAATAAGGGCTTTACACGTGTAAATGATGATCCATTCGCTGGAGAGGGACAAATTGACATCTCCGACGATGATCTACCGTTCTAACACCACAAGCCAACGTTTAATAAAATATCGTTGAAAAGGAGGTTACATGAAATGGCAGGAGGACGTAAAGGCGGACGTGCAAAACGTCGTAAAGTGTGTTACTTTACAGCAAACGGAATTACACGCATCGATTACAAGGATGTGGATTTATTAAAAAAATTCATCTCTGAGCGCGGTAAAATTTTACCTCGTCGTGTAACTGGCACAAGCGCAAAATACCAACGTAAATTGACTGTTGCAATCAAACGTGCACGTCAAATGGCTTTGTTACCATATGTTGCAGGTGAATAATAATTAGAAGAGACAGTGGGGTTCCTCACTGTCTTTTTTCTTTTTATCGTAGAATAAGATGAAAGTATAGTTGAACCTCTTCTGTCTATCAGTTGAATTGACAATCTATACTAGATAAAATAGACCCTATGAAGTCTTTTTATTTGTTTTACTTTTTTGGGAGGTTCGAATGAAAAATGTTAATCAGTTAACCAAAGGGGCAATGTTTTTAGCGATATATTCGGTATTATTGTTAATGACCCTTTACATACCAGTGTTAGGAGCAATCGTGAATTTTTTCTTACCACTTCCATTTATTTTGTTTTCAGCTAAAAACAACCTAAAAAGCTCAATTGTATTCTTAATTGCCGCTACACTAATTTCCCTTATATTAGGGTCTATGCTTGCCATTCCAATTACTTTGGCTTATGGGATGACTGGAGTAGTAATGGGATACTTAATCTTTAGAGAAAAAGGAAGATGGATGGTTTTATTAGCAGGATCATTCGTATTCTTATTGAATACAATCGTGCAATATATTATATCGGTTGTTTTCTTTGAGATGAATTTTCTTAAAGAATTTATCATCACTTTTAAACAATCCTTTAAATCAAGCTTGGATATAATGGAGAAAATGGGGCAAAGTCCTGAGCAGAAAGTGATCGAGCAAATGCAAAAAGGTATTGATATGATCGAAACGCTGATGCCAAGTATGATCGTTTTAGCTTCATTTATGATTGTGTTTTTGATTATGCTCGTTTCGGTACCTATTCTCAGACGATTTGGAGTATCTTTATCAGATTGGAAGCCCTTCAGGGAATTAACTCTGCCAAAAAGTCTACTATGGTATTATTTATTAAGTATGGCGGGAAGCCTGATTATAAATCCTGAGCAAGGAACTTATTTATATTTGGCTTTAGCAAACCTTCTGTTTATTTTACAGGTATGTATGCTTATTCAGGGAGCTTCGTTTATTTTTTACTATTGCTATCAAAAAGGATATGCAAAAGCAGTCCCCGTATTTGCATTAGCTTTTTCATTGATACTCCCGTTTCTTCTTTATATTGTAAGGATATTAGGTATAATTGATTTAGGATTTGATTTAAGAAAACGTTTGGTAAAGAAACAGTAGCATAGAATATATTTTATAAATGGTTAATTTTTTAAACGCTGTAATCACTACAGTTCTGGGAGCTGAAAATATGCCTTCTTTTTTGGATAAAAACTCCATGCGGTATTCGTTATTAGGGCTAATAGGCTTAACGATCGTCCTTTTGGGGCTGTTAGCTTATTATAACTGGCTGCTTGGTTTAATTGGATTAATACTTGCGGCCATTCCATATTACTTTATATTTTCATTTTCCAGAGAGCAGCGGAAAGAAGCTGAAGAATACATTTCCACCCTTTCTTACCGAGTAAAAAAAGTCGGTGAGGAAGCGTTAATGGAGATGCCTATCGGAATTATGCTTATCAATGATGAATACCAAATTGAATGGACAAACCCATTTTTGTCCTCCTTTTTTCAGGAAGACCGCCTTGTTGGCAGATCGTTATACGATGTTGCTGATATCCTCATTCCATTAATAAAACAAGAAGTAGATACTGAAATTATTACCTTGTATGATCGGAAACTTCGAGTAATTCATAAACGGGAAGAGCGTCTTTTATACTTTTTTGATGTCACCGAACAGACGGAGATAGAAAAAATGTATCGAGACGAGCGAACGGTAATTGGAATTATCTTTTTAGATAATTATGATGAATTAACACAAGGAATGGATGACCAAAGTCGAAGCAATATCAATAATTTAGTTACGTCCCTTTTAAATAACTGGGCAAGAGAAAATGGTGTGTTTCTCAAACGAATTTCATCCGAACGATTTATTGCCGTTTTTAATGAACATATTTTGCAGTTTTTAGAAAAAGGTAAGTTTACTGTTCTTGATGAAGTAAGGGAAAGTACTTCTAAGCAAAACGTCCCTCTTACGCTTAGTATTGGTGTAGGAACTGGTGTCTCATCTTTACCGGAACTTGGAACTTTGGCACAATCAAGCTTAGACCTAGCCTTGGGACGTGGCGGAGACCAGGTAGCGATTAAAAAGCCCAATGGTAAGGTTAAGTTTTTCGGAGGTAAAACAAACCCCGTTGAAAAACGGACTAGGGTTCGGGCCCGCGTCATTTCTCACGCATTAAAAGAATTAGTTTCTGCTAGTGATAAAGTGATCATTATGGGACATAAAAATCCTGATATGGATGCAATTGGTGCCTCAATTGGGATTTTAAAGGTTGCTCAAATGAATGAGCGAGAAGGATTTATTGTATTCGATAATAACCAAATGGATGCTAGCGTTGGCAGATTAATGCAGGAGATTAAGCAAAAAGAAGCGCTCTATTCGAGGTTAATTAGTCCAGAATTAGCTTTAGAGATTGCCACAGACCGCACCTTGCTGGTAATAGTTGATACACATAAACCTTCGTTAGTCATTGAAGAAAAACTGTTAATGAAAATCGATAATGTTGTGGTGATTGATCATCATCGCCGTGGTGAAGATTTTATAGAAAATCCTTTGCTCGTTTATATGGAACCATATGCGTCATCAACGGCTGAATTAGTAACAGAACTACTTGAGTATCAGCCAAAACGTGGTAAAATTGACATGCTTGAAGCTACTGCACTGTTAGCGGGAATTATTGTCGATACGAAAAGCTTTACTTTAAGGACTGGATCGAGAACGTTTGAGGCTGCCTCTTATTTACGTGCCCAAGGTGCGGATACGATTTTGGTTCAAAAATTTCTAAAAGAGGATATCCACGCTTATATAAAACGTTCCAAATTAATAGAATCAGTTTACTTTTACCATGAGGGGATTGCTATTGCTAAAGGGAATGAAGATAGCATTTATGACCAAATTGTTATTGCCCAAGCTGCAGATACCTTACTTACAATGAACGGCGTAATTGCCTCCTTTGTCCTCTCAAAACGCGGAGAGAATATTGTCGGTATAAGTGCACGATCTCTAGGAGATATCAATGTTCAAGTAATAATGGAACATTTAAATGGGGGCGGACATTTGACGAATGCCGCCACACAAATATCAGATTTAACTGTTGATGAGGTTGAATTACTTCTTCAACAAACGATCGATGAGTATTTAGAAGGGGGTAAAAAAGAATGAAAGTAATATTTTTAAAGGATGTTAAGGGTAAAGGAAAAAAAGGTGAAGTTAAGAATGTTGCGGATGGATATGCGCAAAACTTCCTTTTAAAACAGGGATTAGCGATAGAGGCTTCTCAAGCAAATGTAAGTACGTTAGATGCTCAAAAGAAAAAAGAAGCGAAGCTTGCTGAAAAAGAACTGGAACAAGCGAATGAATTAAAGGGTCAACTTGAAAAAATTACAGTTGAACTTTCAGCTAAATCCGGTGAAGGCGGACGACTTTTTGGGTCGATTACAAGTAAACAAATAGCTGAGGAATTGTTGAAAAAACATAAGATAAAAATTGATAAGCGTAAAATTGAATTGGAAGACGCTATTCGTAGTTTAGGGTTCACAAAGGTACCTGTAAAGCTTCATACAGAGGTTACAGCAACTTTAAATGTACATGTTAAAGAAGTAAACTAAATTTGGCAGTTCACTTCCGAATTAAATCTGTTAAAATAAAAGAGTTGAACTATTAAGGTGATCGGTATGAACTGATCACTTTTTTCATATTAAAACAATTAATTGGAATCATCCCTCTCAAAAAGGAGGTCATAATAGATGAATGATGTTTTTGTAGATCGTCTTCCTCCCCAAAATATTGAAGCCGAACAGGCGGTATTAGGGGCAATATTTCTTGAGCCCTCGGCCTTAACACTTGCTTCTGAGATTCTCATCCCTGAGGACTTTTACCGAGCTTCTCATCAAAAAATATTTACTGTCATGCTTAAGCTTAACGATCAGGGGAAAGCAGTAGATTTAATTACTGTTACCGAAGATTTAGCGGCAGCAAAATTACTTGAGGATACCGGCGGTGTTAGTTATTTAAGTGAGCTTGCTGCCTCTGTTCCAACGGCTGCAAATATTGAATACTATGCGAAAATCGTAGAAGAGAAATCATTGTTGCGTAGATTGATTCGTACCGCAACCGATATTGCCCAAGATGGATATAATCGTGAGGATGAAGTAAATACTCTTTTAAGTGAAGCAGAGAAAAATATTTTAGCAGTTGCTCAGCGCAAAAATGCGGGTGCGTTTCATAATATTAAAGACGTATTGGTTAGAACCTATGACAATATTGAACTATTAAATAATCGTAAAGGTGATATTACCGGGATCGCAACGGGATTTGCCGAGCTTGACCGGATGACGGCCGGTTTCCAGCGCAACGATTTAATTATTGTTGCAGCCCGTCCTTCTGTTGGTAAAACAGCCTTTGCATTAAACATTGCTCAAAATGTTGCCACGAAAACAGGAGAAAATGTAGCCATTTTCAGCCTTGAGATGGGTGCAGAACAGCTAGTCATGCGTATGCTCTGTGCCGAAGGAAATATCAATGCCCAGAATTTGCGAACGGGTTCTCTTACTGATGAGGACTGGGGAAAGCTGACGATGGCGATGGGAAGTCTCTCAAACGCTGGTATTTTTATTGATGATACTCCAGGTGTTCGAATCGGTGATATCCGGTCGAAATGTCGCCGTTTAAAGCAAGAACATGGTCTAGGCATGATTTTAATAGACTATTTGCAGTTAATCCAAGGGAATGGCCGTCCTGGCGAAAATCGTCAGCAAGAAGTATCGGAAATTTCCCGTTCATTAAAAGCCCTTGCCCGTGAATTACAAGTACCGGTTATTGCCTTATCGCAGTTGTCTCGTGGTGTTGAGCAGCGTCAAGATAAGCGGCCGATGATGTCTGATATTCGTGAATCAGGAAGTATTGAGCAGGATGCTGATATTGTTGCCTTCCTATATCGTGACGATTATTATGACAAGGAAACCGAAAATAAAAATATTATTGAAATTATTATTGCAAAACAACGTAATGGTCCGGTTGGAACGGTCCAGTTAGCATTTGTTAAAGAGTATAATAAGTTTGTAAACTTAGAGACTCGCTATGGTGAATCTTCTATGCCACCTGGTGCATAATCAATATTTTTTTCAAAATTTCAAGGTCAGCCTATTAATAGGTTGACCTTTTTTGATGGGAAATATACATCTTAATTTTAATATTTTAAAAAAATATTATTATAGCTCAATTATGAACTCTTACTCTCAATCATTAGTTTTCCGAACGTAAAATAAAAGTTTTGTTAAAATGTTCGTGTTTTATTGACTTTTTACGCAGTTAATTGATAAAATTAGGATGTTTGAATCGGAAAGTAAATTATATATGTAACCTGGGAGGTTCTATTAATGTCATCTGTTGTAGTTGTCGGTTCGCAGTGGGGCGATGAGGGTAAAGGAAAAATTACAGATTTCTTATCAGAAAATGCGGAAGTTATTGCCCGTTATCAAGGTGGGAATAATGCCGGACACACGATTCGGTTCAATGGTGTAACCTATAAATTGCATTTAATTCCATCTGGGATTTTCTATAAGGAAAAAATAAGTGTGATCGGTAACGGAATGGTAGTAGATCCCAAAGCACTTGTGGCTGAGCTTGCTTACCTTCATGAAAGAGGAGTTTCAACTGAAAATCTTCGCATTAGCAATCGCGCTCATGTTATTCTTCCTTATCACCTTAAATTAGATGAAGTGGAAGAAGACCGTAAAGGTGCAAATAAAATTGGAACAACTAAAAAAGGAATCGGTCCAGCTTACATGGACAAGGCAGCTCGTATTGGAATTAGAATGGCTGACTTGCTAGATCGTGAAGTATTTGAAGAAAAATTAACACGTAATCTTGAAGAGAAAAATCGCTTGTTTGAGCGTATTTATGAAACAGAAGGCTTCAAAATTGAAGATATTTTAGATGAATATTATGAATATGGCCAACAAGTTAAGCAATATGTTTGCGATACTTCCGTTGTGTTAAACGATGCATTAGATGAAGGTCGTCGCGTTTTATTTGAAGGTGCACAAGGTGTAATGCTTGATATCGATCAAGGTACATACCCATTTGTAACATCTTCAAACCCTGTTGCAGGTGGAGTGACGATCGGTTCTGGTGTAGGCCCTACGAAAATTAACCACGTTGTTGGGGTATGTAAAGCTTATACAACTCGTGTTGGTGATGGACCATTCCCAACCGAGTTAGATAATGAGATTGGACATCAAATTCGTGAGGTAGGCCGAGAATACGGTACTACAACTGGTAGACCGCGTCGCGTAGGCTGGTTCGATAGTGTGGTTGTACGCCATGCTCGCCGCGTAAGTGGTATTACGGATTTATCATTAAATTCCATTGACGTTTTAACTGGACTTGAAACGGTGAAAATTTGTGTCGCTTACGATTATAACGGTGAAATGATTACGGAATATCCTGCTAACTTAAAGATTTTAGCAGAATGTAAGCCGGTATATGAAGAGCTTCCTGGTTGGACTGAGGATATTACTGGTTGTAAATCACTTGATGAATTACCAGCAAATGCACGTCACTACTTAGAACGTGTTTCTCAGCTAACAGGGATTCCATTATCAATCTTCTCTGTTGGTCCAGATCGTAATCAAACAAATGTTGTGTTTAGTCCTTGGAGATAATTCTTCGGGTTGGGTTTTGGGAAAATGGCGTGCAGTTTTCGGGCTGCGCGTCGTTTTTTTTATGCGGGAAGTTGAGTGTCTAACGCTGTGATTAAAAGGGTTTGATGTGTTTACTGGTCGCGAGTGAGGGGGATCTGCGGGCAAAATCATCGCTGGGAGATGAGATGGGGATTATTTCAGAGTTTGATCTATATATGTGGAAATTGTCTCATATATTTTGAGCTTGTCCGATATAGTTGAAAGTTGTCCCATAAAATTTTGGACTTGTCCGATAAATTTCGAAAGTTGGTCCATAAATTTCAGAACTTGTCCGATATATTTCAAAAGTTGTCCCATAAAAATTTCGAAGTGTCCCATATCCACATTTAAATGAGCATAAGCGCTCTCCCGTGAGCTAATATTTTTTAAAAAACCAAGATTTCTTTAAAAAATAAGATGCTTTTACTAAAAAAAGCAAAATTCCCTTAATATTTGATTCGGATTTAATGAAAAACCCAAAAAAATCTGTTGTTTTTCCATGAAGAGGAAGGTTTTTCCGAAATTTGATGAGGTATTATTTAGCGAATGTAAAAACTTTAGTCTGAAATCTCAATTATGATAAAGTTTATTTTTATTTTTTTAAAAAAAGTGTTGTGCAAAACGAATTAACTGTGATAATATAAAAAACGTCGTTAAGAAATGTACGAGCCATTAGCTCAGTCGGTAGAGCAACGAGCAACACATCATTGTGATTGCTACGAGTTGTACCCATCGAGCAGCAACTTGAATAATCTTTCTGAGATGGGGACATCCGACGAAAGACTAATATAGGGTTGTTATTAATACGAGCCATTAGCTCAGTCGGTAGAGCATCTGACTTTTAATCAGAGGGTCGAAGGTTCGAGTCCTTCATGGCTCACCATTTATATTTTTAATATGGCCCCTTGGTCAAGCGGTTAAGACACCGCCCTTTCACGGCGGTAACACGGGTTCGAATCCCGTAGGGGTCATCGGCACATAGTTGGCTGGCGAAAAGCTGGCAAGGACGGTTTCAAGCTGGTCAACTATTTAATATATATGGTCCGGTAGTTCAGTTGGTTAGAATGCCTGCCTGTCACGCAGGAGGTCGCGGGTTCGAGTCCCGTCCGGACCGCCATATTGAATGGCTCAGTAGCTCAGTCGGTAGAGCAAAGGACTGAAAATCCTTGTGTCGGCGGTTCGATTCCGTCCTGAGCCATCAAAAATTAAAAGAGTACACGCTGTGTGCTCTTTTTTGTAACACTAATGTAATCTCCCTTTTGCTACAGTGAAAATGATTGTTAAAGTCCCGTCTTATTACAAACGCTGTAAAACGCGTAATACTAGCGTTTCGTCAAAAACCTCCCACATACAACTGTTGAAAACCCTTCCATTTCTATTCCATATTCCGACATAAAATGACAGTAATTATACATTTATGTTACATTATTAAGTCTATTAAACTTTTTACCTATTTTTATGGTAAAGTAAAAAAGTCGAAAATTGTAAGAGATACCATCTTTTTTGACAAAATACGATATTACTAGACTGTTTGTTACCGTTTTATAGGAGGATTATAATGAGTAAATGGAAAATCAGCTTGTCCAACCTTACGGGCAAAACAACAGCAAGTTTCTTTCCGCAAGTGAAGAAGGTTGTATACACAGCAGCAGCTGTGACTGCATTATCCTTTGGTATTCACACTGCCCCCCTAGCCCTAGCAAGTGCTACTGGTTCGGAAACGACCACGGTATATTATGTGTATTATAATGATGAATATATAGGAACTGTTTCTAGTAAAAAGGCTATTGAAACAGTGGTAAACAAGAAGATAAAAGAAACAAAAACGAACTTCGGTGGAGTGGAACTTACTACCGGGTCTCAATTAACCTACATACCTGAACAGGTTTTTCGCTCCAGTGTCTCTACTAATAATGAAGAGGTTGTAAAAAAGGTTAAAGAGAAGCTAACGGTTCAAGCAGAAGCTACAGCCATCGATCTTGATGGAAAACAAGCTGTCTTTGTGGATAGCAAAAAAACTGCAGAAGAGGTTATCAAGAAACTTAAACTTCAATACGTTACAGAAGATCAATTAAACGTAGTTGAGGCTAGAAAGAAAGACCCTTCTATTACTTTACCACCGCTGCAATTAAATGAAACGCGTGTCCTTGATGTGCGCTTATCAAAGAATGTTTCTTTTTCTAAGGCGAATGTAACACCAGATCAAATTTTGACGGTTGATAATGCCATTAAACTCCTACAGTCAGGTACACTTGAACAAAAGAAATATCAAGTTCAAGAAGGAGACGTATTAGGTTCAATCGCTAATGGTCATGGGTTAACTTTACAGCAAATGGTTGAAATTAATCCTGGATTAACTGAAGAGTCTGTTCTTCAAATTGGTCAGGAAGTTAATATTACTGTTCATGTCCCATTAATCGAAGTTGCAGTCGATAAAGAGTCGCTTGTTACGGAAACGATTCCGTATACTACTGAAACAGTTGAGGATGCTAACTTATCTAAAGGTGACAAAAAGGTAAGACAGGAAGGCCAAAACGGTGAAAGACAAGCGTCATACACCATATCAGAACAAAATGGCAATATTGTCAGCAAGCAAGAAATTAGCTCAAATATTACAATTCAACCGATCAATGAAGTAATTGTCAAAGGAACAAAGGTTGTTCCATCCCGTGGTGACGGATCGCTAGCATGGCCAACAGTAGGTGGTTATGTTTCCAGCCAAATGGGTTACCGTGGCGGCAAAATGCATAAAGGAATTGATATTGCTCGTCCAAGCAGTTACACCATTAAGGCCGCTGACAATGGAATCGTTGTTTCAGCAGGTTGGGATGGCGGTTACGGTAATAAAGTGGTCATTGACCATCAAAATGGAATCCGGACTGTATATGGCCACCTTGCATCAATCGGGGTTCGCACTGGTCAAACAGTTGCAAAAGGTTCAAGTATTGGAGTAATGGGATCTACAGGGGATTCGACAGGCGTACACCTACATTTTGAAGTTTATAGAAATGGAAGCCTGCAAAATCCGATTTCCTACTTGCGTTAATTCATTCACTAGTCTCTAGACTCTTGTAAGTCTAGGGGCTTTTTATTTTATTCTGGGAATGCAGTTGTTTTAATTACCTGTATTGGGATAAGTTAAAAGCCTCCCTCCTCTTTTCCATGGAAATGTTACATGGTAAAGTAAAATAGTAGAATTTTTGAAATTAAGTCCTTTTTGAAATACTAAGCGAAAAAATAAATATAGGATTTCTAGTTTTTTACCATTTATATAAGCAAGGGGATTGTAAAACCCCAGATAAAGGAGCAAAAAAGATGGATAAGAAAAAAATACTAGTCGTCGACGATGAAAAACCAATTGCAGATATTCTTCAATTTAATTTAAAAAAAGAGGGTTATGAGGTCTTTTGTGCTTACGATGGTATGGCTGCCATTGAGATGGTAAATGAGCTTATTCCTGACCTAATTCTCCTTGATATTATGCTTCCATTAAAGGATGGAATGGAAGTATGTCGTGAGGTAAGGAAAAAATATGAAATGCCAATCATCATGTTAACGGCAAAGGATTCTGAAATAGATAAAGTGCTTGGGCTTGAATTTGGTGCGGATGATTATGTGACAAAGCCTTTTAGTACTCGAGAACTGATTGCTAGAGTAAAGGCAAACCTAAGGCGTCATCCACAGCCGGTTTCACAAATCGATGAAGTGGAAAATAATTCGATTAATGTTGGATCTTTAATTATTCATCCCGACGCCTATGTTGTTTCAAAGCGTGGAGAGATGATCGAATTAACAACGAGAGAATTTGAGCTTCTTCATTATTTGGCGAATCATATCGGACAAGTTATGACGAGAGAACACTTACTTCAAACTGTTTGGGGTTACGATTATTTTGGTGATGTCCGCACAGTTGATGTTACAGTCAGACGGCTCCGTGAAAAAATCGAAGATAATCCGAGTAATCCCGTTTGGATTGTAACCAGAAGAGGTGTCGGGTATTATTTGAGAAATCCAGAACAAGACTAGGGTGCCAATATGAGAAAGGTTGGTTTTTTTCGGTCCATACATTTAAAATTTGTGATGATTTATGTATTGCTGATTTTAGTAGCAATGCAAGTAATCGGAGTTTATTTTGTTAGACAGCTTGAAGAAACGTTATTAACGAATTTTAAAACCTCATTAAAACAACGCGTTGACTTGCTTGCATATAATGTAGAAGAGGAAATGACAAAAGAGCGCGGGACGAAAGATCCAAAATTAGAAGAGGATATTCAAAAGATTTTAGTAGATTTTTCTTCTGGCGATATTATTGAGGTTAGGGTAATTGAAGCGGGCAGTTTGAAGATACTCGGTACTTCTGAGTTGAATAATCAGGATATCGTTGGGCAAAGAACCAATGATTTAATGGTTAAAAGATCTCTTGTGTTAGAAACAGAACAAAGCTCCGTTTTGATTGACCCGCAAACAGGAAAAAGGAATTGGGTCCTCTCCTCTCCGATTACTTCCAATAGAGAAGTTAAAGGCGCTATTTATTTGGTAGCAAAGGTAGAGAATGTTTTCACGCAAATGCGTGAGATTAATGATATCTTTATTTCTGGCACAGCGATAGCATTAGCTATTACGGCGATTCTGGGGATTTTACTGGCACAAACAGTGGCAAAACCTATTTCTGACATGAGAAAACATGCTCTGGCAATGGCAAGAGGAAATTTCACCAGGAAAGTAAAGGTTTACGGATATGATGAAATCGGCCAGCTAGCAATTACATTTAATAATTTAACGAAAAAATTACAGGAAGCTCAAGCGACGACTGAAGGAGAGCGAAGAAAACTTTCCTCAGTTCTTTCTAATATGACGGATGGAGTAATCGCCACTGATCGGCGCGGGCGTGTCATTCTTATTAATGAGCCTGCTGTTAAAATGTTGAATGTTTCACGTGAAACAGTTCTTTCACAGCCAATCGTGACGCTGTTGGGAATTGAAGATAAATATAGCTTTGAAGACTTATTAGAAGAGCAGGATTCGGTCATTTTAGACTACAGTACCGAAAAAACCCATTATATATTAAGAGCAAATTTCTCGGTCATTCAAAAGGAAACAGGCTTTGTAAATGGATTAATATCAGTACTCCATGATATAACCGAGCAGGAAAAGGTAGATATGGAACGTCGTGAATTTGTAGCCAACGTTTCTCACGAACTGCGAACTCCGTTGACTACAATGAGAAGCTATTTAGAAGCATTAGCCGAAGGAGCTTGGCAGGATGAGGAAATTGCTCCTAACTTCTTGGATGTAACCCGAAATGAAACAGAACGAATGATTCGCCTTGTCAATGACCTTCTGCAGCTGTCAAAGATGGATAGCAAGGACTATCAATTGAAAAAAGAGTGGATCGATTTTGTTGTTTACTTTAACCGAATTATCGATCGGTTTGAGTTAACAAAAGAGCAAAATGTCCGGTTCACCCGCAAGCTTCCAAATCATGATATTTTTATTGAAATGGATGAAGATAAGTTGACACAAGTACTGGATAATATCATTTCTAATGCGCTCAAGTACTCACCAGAAGGTGGTTATGTGACGTTTAATTTAGAGGAACAAGAAGATCAGATTATCGTCAGCATATCGGATCAGGGCGTTGGAATACCTAAAGCTGACCTTGAAAAAGTCTTTGACCGGTTTTATCGGGTTGATAAAGCAAGATCAAGAAACCTTGGGGGGACTGGTTTAGGGTTAGCAATTGCCAAGGAAGTTGTACAAGCCCACGGAGGGGATATTTGGGCATCTAGTGTCGAAGGAAAGGGAACAACCATTTTCTTTACTCTTCCATACGACCATTCTTATGAGGATGATTGGTCATGACATACGAAAATATTAAATCAGTGATATTAACCTTTCTTGTTGTCACTAGTATCGTTTTAACTTGGAATTTATGGACTTATCAACCAAAATATGCAACGATGGAACACTCTAATACAGTCCAAGAGGTTGTATTGAGCCAGCAGAAGGAAATTGGCGATATCATTAAGCCGGATAAAGTTATTTATCATTTCAAAGACGCTCATTTTGGGACAACGAATAGTAATGACGTTAACCGTATATTGGAGGTAATGAGCGGTTGGAATTTTTATGAGATCGACAATATTTCCGGTGAGGTAGCGCGGTTATCTGAGTTCGTTCATGCTAAAGGAAACGTAGAAATCATTTTTCCTGCCGCCGTCCCAATGGATCTATATAAAAATGTGATTCAAATAGAGGATAAAAAAGTACCGAATTTCAAGTTTAACAGGATCGTCATTGATGTCGAAAATCGAACAAAGGACGATGGTCATATTTATTTTGTGAATTACGGTAATTCAAGAAGCCATCAAGTGTATGCCAGCCATATTAAAGCGGCCGATATTAAAAAGTTTTATAATGAGTTTTACAGTGTATCGAATCAGTTGAGCCCGTATTTCCCATTTGAAATTTCAGAAGAGCGGACGATTTTTCTGCCTCAAAATAAAACAGTAATGAAAAATTATAAATATTTTTTGACTCGGTTAGATCCCGAACAAGTAAAGGACGCTCTTTTTAATGACCCAAGCTATGTTCAAAGAAATGATGACGCAGGCAGTGTGGAATATACTAACGGCTCAAGTATGCTAACGGTAGATAATAACTCCTTGATGCTTTTTTATGTAAATCCTGCCGAAGAAATAGACGGCCTAGTCAATACAAAAGATTTGTTGAAAAAAAGCGTTAATTTTATCAATGCCCATGGAGGCTGGACTGGACTTTACAAGTACGCTTCTATTGATGAAGAAAATAACAAAATTACCTATAGGCTTTATGACCGTAATGGTTCTCCGATTTTTAATGAACAAGGATTAGCGGAAATCGTTCAAGTATGGGGAAAGAATGAAGTTTATAAGTATAGTCGTTCTTCTTTTTCTTCGGATGTGCCACTAACGATCGAAACAAATGAAGTAGCGCTAAATTCCGGTAATGAAGTATTAGAGTATTTGAAAAAAAAGAAAGGCTTTAAACAAGAATTACTACTGGATTTGGTAATAGGCTATAAAATGTCTAAAGATCCAGACGAGCCGCAATTAATGAACCTTGAACCATCCTGGTTTTATAATTATGGAAACGCATGGGTGCAAATTAATGATAAGGATCTAGGAGGGGGAAACCGTGGATTGGAGTAAGATAAAAACAATCTTTATTTTAACCTTCCTAGCACTCGATATCTACTTGCTATACGAGTTTTTCAAAATACTTGATACGAATAAATATGAGTTTATCGCTGAAACCTCATTTGAAGAGAAGCTAGCGGCTGACCGTATTAAATATGTGGAGCTTCCCAAGAATGTCGGCAAAGAAGCTTACATGAGTGCAAAACCGAAGCAGTTCAACAAAGAGGAACTTGAAAAAATAAAGGGAATTCATTTTTCCATTATTGATAGCAACGTTTTACAAGTTGAATTTGAAGAGCCAATTAAGCTGAGTAATGATTATGAAATATCCGAGCTGAACGCTTTTGTAAAAAATAATATTGTAGCTGGAGAACAGTATCAATATTTTGGTAAAAGCGATAAAGGACATCTCATAACGTACTATCAGCAATATCAAAATAAAACTTTTTATAAAAATAAAAATGGTAAACTGATTCTTCATATTAACGATGAAAATGAAATTTTCTCTTATACTCAAACGATGCTAGAAGAGGTTGAAACACAATCCGAAAAGCTTGAAGTATTACCTCCTCTGAAAGCAATCGAAACTCTTTATGACAATGGCGTTTTGCAGCCAAAAACAAAAATAACCAAGGTTGAGCTCGGATATTTCACATTGGTTCAATTAACAGCATCTCAAGTGTTAACGCCAACCTGGCATTTTGTTGTAGATGATAAAGAAGATTTATTTGTAAACGCCTTTGAAGGCCAAATTGTTACAATGGATGAAGAAGAAGAAAAAAACTTAGTGGAGTGAGTAATATGTCTTTGCATTTTAGTGTACTTGCAAGCGGAAGTACAGGAAATGCGATCTATGTGGAGACGGAGGAGCATTCATTTTTGGTTGATGCGGGCTTTAGCGGCAAGCAAATGGAAGGGTTATTCTCGCAAATCGATCGTAAAATTGATAATCTATCCGGAATACTAGTAACGCATGAGCATAGTGACCATATTAAAGGAATCGGAGTACTGGCCAGAAAATATAAATTACCTGTATTTGCGAACGAGAAAACATGGCGGGCAATGGATGGTTTAGTAGGTGAAATTCCCGTTGAGCAAAAGTGCGTATTTGGGATGGAAACAGTAAAGAGCTTTGGCTCACTTGACATCGAATCCTTTGGTGTCTCTCATGATGCGGCAGAGCCAATGTTTTATGTTTTTCATCAAGAACAGAGAAAGTTAGTCCTGATTACAGATACAGGGTATGTAAGTGATCGCGTAAAGGGGATTATTTCGAATGCGGATACTTATATATTTGAGAGTAATCATGATGTACAGATGCTTAGAATGGGTCGATATCCGTGGAATGTTAAGCGGCGAATTTTGAGCGATGTAGGGCATGTTTCGAATGAAGATGCAGCTCTGGCCATGAGTGAAGTGGCGGGAGATAAAACGAGAAGCTTTTATTTAGCTCATTTAAGCTTGGATAATAATATGAAGGACCTCGCACGAATGTCAGTGACCCAAACATTGCAGTCGAGAGGCATTATTGTGGGAGAGGAATTTAGTTTGTACGATACAGACCCGAAAATTCCTACTCCGTTAACAGCGGTTTAATATGGAATCTTAAAAAAGGACTGGGATATATTTTTTAAGGGCGCACAAAATATTACCAAGTTTGGACTAATTTATTAACAAAATCGTACGATTGTCAAATTTCGCTTGTTTTTATAAATTTATGTGATCAAAATAGTAATAAGACGAATAGTAATCTGACTAGCTTAGCAATTGTCTTGTAGGAAAGGAAGGATAACTATGGGTTATTATGATCAGGATTCTGAAAGCCGATTTAAGCCTCAAAAAGGAAATAAAATTGGCTTATTTTTAGCCAGCTTAGTAGGAGCTGCATTAGGTGCCATGCTTGTCATCATTTCCCTACCGCAACTAACAGATTTAGGTGTACTTCCTTATAAGCCAGTTGATGAGAACAATGTGCAAAACGCAGTAGGAAATAATCAAAAGACAACAACAGGAACGACGCAAAATGTATCATTAGATGTTACCTCACAGATTACGGCTGCTGTTGATAAAGCAGGTGATGCGGTCGTTGGCATATCTAACCTTCAAGAAGCCGGTTTCTGGGGTAATGGAGAAGGAAGTCAAGAAGCTGGAACGGGCTCCGGAGTAATCTACAAAATTGATGGCGATAAAGCATATGTTGTCACCAATCACCATGTTGTAGAAGGTGCCTCTGAACTAGAAGTAACTCTATCAGATGGAACTAAGCTTAGCGGAAAGCTGCGCGGCTCTGATGTTTGGACCGATTTAGCTGTGTTGGAGGTTGATTCAAAAAAAATTAAAACAGCAGCTCAATTTGGAAACTCTGACAATATTAAAGTGGGTGAACCAGCGATTGCGATCGGAAATCCCCTTGGTGCAACCTTCTCTGGTTCGGTAACACAAGGGATTATTTCCGGATTAGAGCGGACAATCCCAATTGATATTAATCAGGATGGCGTCGAGGACTGGCAGGCAGAAGTATTGCAGACGGATGCAGCAATTAATCCAGGTAACAGTGGCGGTGCACTGGTCAATATCGAGGGTCAATTGATCGGAATCAATTCGATGAAGATTGCCCAATCTGCAGTTGAAGGAATAGGACTGGCGATTCCAATAAATTATGCGATTCCCATTATCGAGGATTTAGAAGAGCATGGAGAAGTAAAACGTCCATATATGGGGGTTGAATTACAATCCGTTAGTGGTGTAGCAAAATATTATCAAGAAGAAGCATTGAAGCTTCCTGAGGATATAAATTATGGTGTAGCACTTCGACAAGTAGTTCCAAATTCACCTGCTTCTCAAGCTGGATTAAAAGAACTTGATGTCATCGTTGAAATGGACGGAGAAAAAATTGAGGATGTCATCGATCTCCGTAAACACCTATATAATAAGAAAAAAATCGGCGAACAAATGAAGATTAAGTTTTATCGAGATGGAAAGATCCAAGAAACAACGCTGAAGCTTGGCAGCGAATCTTATAAATAATGAGGATAATTTCAGCAGGAAGCTAGGAGTAGCTTTCTGCTTTTTCTTTTCTTATACTTTATATAGGAATTTCGTTATTGTGGATAGGTTACATTATTGTTAATAATATTTTTCTTTGTGGATAAATAGGAGATTTGATTGGATAAAATCTTGTCGAAAAATGCAAGAAAGGAGAATGAGTGCTTGATGATCTATTGTTGTGAAGAGCATGTTGAATTAGCCCTTGATGTTATTGTAGATGACTACTTTACTGCACCGAAATTAGAGAAGATTACCGACCCGGAAAAGATATCAACAGGGTGTGAATATTGTCGAAACAAGGCTGTATATGTTGTGGCGAACGGATGATCCCATACAAGATGTGGATAGAAAATGTGGGTATGTGGATAACTTCTGTGGATATCTTGTTTGTAAACTGTTTGTAAAGTGGGGGTAAGTTGTGAATATCGCAATTGTGACGGTTGGGAAATTGAAAGAAAAATATTTAAAACAAGGAATCGATGAGTTTGTGAAGCGAATGTCCGGCTATGCCAAGCTGGACATGATTGAGGTGGCGGATGAAAAAGCACCTGAGGTGTTGAGCGCCGCAGAGATGGAGCAAGTGAAACAAAAAGAGGGCGAGCGGATCTTAAGTAAAATCAGTCAGGATACATATGTAATTGCATTGGCGATTAACGGGAAAATGAAATCGTCGGAAGAGCTGGCTAGTGATTTAGATAAGCTGGCGACGTATGGGAAAAGCAAAATTGCCTTTGTGATTGGCGGTTCGTTAGGATTGAGTGATGAGGTACTAAGCCGGGCAAACGAAAAGCTTTCTTTTTCGAAGATGACCTTCCCACATCAGATGATGCGTCTAATACTTGTGGAGCAGATTTATCGGGCGTTTCGGATTAATCGGGGAGAACCGTATCATAAGTAAATGAGGTTTTTATTAGTCCTTTCCTTATATATATTCTCGTTTCGCCCTCTAATCTTGGTATAATATTTATATCAAGTTAGGAGGTGTATTCTATGGATATTAATGAAATCATTCAACAAGGTGAATCAAAGAAAGTTGAATTTAAAAGTTGGGTTAAAGCAAACAAGAAAGAACTAATGAATATCTTAACAAATGAGTCGGTTGGATTTGCAAATACAGATGGTGGTATCATCTTAGTTGGTGTTGAAGATGATGGAGAAATTACCGGATGTCATGATTATGATGAGCAGAATATTATCGAAAGTATTTATGACAGGACTGTACCTAACCTTTTTACTGATATAGATATAATAAGATTTGCTGGTAAGGATATTTTAAAAATATCTATTCAAAAGTCTCAAGAAATTGTTGCTACCTCAAAAGGTGTTGTTTATAAAAGATTGGGGAAAAACACCAAACCATATTATCCATCAGAGTATACATCTAATAATATTCAAGGATTTAAAGGGGATTACTCTGCCAAGATTATTGAACCTTCAACTATTAATGATTTAGATATGACTGAAGTAGAAAGATTAAAATTAAAAATACAATCCCGGGATAAAGATTCTACTTTATATCAATCAGATAATATTAGTTTTTTAAAGGATTTACGATTGATAGATGTTGATGGCGATGAAATTCAGCTAACAGTAGCAGGATTGTTATTTGTTGGAACAAAAGAAGCGATAGCCAAATATATGCCTCAATCAGAAATAATCATTCTTACATATAATGAAGGGCAGACTGAATATCATAAACGCTTAGAGCTAAAAGTTCCATTAGTCCAGGTTGTAGATAGGATTCAACAATTTTTTGAAGATAGAAATGGAATACAGAACATTCAAATGGGGCTATTTAAATTGGAAATTCAAGATTATCCTATTAATGTTTTCCAAGAGGCTCTTTTAAATGCAATTTCACACCGTGATTATGAGAGCGCTTCTTCAATTTTTGTTAAGTTTTATCCGAACGAAATAATTATTGAAAATCCAGGTTCGTTTCCATCTGGGGTAGACAGTACCAATATTATTACACATCCTTCCTCACCAAGAAATAAATTGATTGCTGAAACACTCCAAAAGCTAAGATACGTTCAACGTTCCGGCCAAGGTGTAGATATCATATTTAAGGATATGCTATCTTTAGGAAAGTCAGCTCCAGAATATAATCTATATTCTGATGCTGTAAGTTTGACTTTAAGAAGCAGTTTGGAAGACATAGAATTTCTAAAGTTTATTACTAAAGAGGAAGAAATAAACGGTGAGTTTTCAGTTTCGGAAATCTGTATTTTAAAATACATTAAATCTAATAAAAACATTACTCTAGGTAAGGCTGCTGAGGTCGCTCAAATAACAACTCAATCTGCAGCAAATGTGTTAAATAAACTTTGTCAAAAAAGAAATGTTTTACAAAGGGAAGCCAGAAATAAATATATGTTTACTCATCGAGTATATGAAAGTTTTAATGCAAATATTGATTACACAAAAGATAAAGACTTTGATGAAATTCAAGCGAATGTAATGATTTTGGACTATTTATCTAAAAATGAATATATAACACGTAAAGAAGTCGAGAGACTTTGTGGATTTTCTCCAGCCACAAGTAAAAGAATTTTAAAGGATTTAAGGGAACAAGGAAAAATAATTTTAGAAGGTCATAATAAATCTAGTAAATATAAATTAAATAAGTGAGCCGCAAATGAGCCGCAAATGAGCCGCAAATGAGCCGCAAATGAGCCGCAAATGGATTAAATAAAAAATGAAAAACCTCATTTATATGCGTTACGGTGAACCGTATCATAAGTAATGAGGTTATAATTCCACTATCGAGGTTGGTGTGAATTTTAATTTATAAGAATTTCAAAAGACTACTCTTCTTTTTTAAAGTTGAGTAGTCTTTTGAATTAATATATAAAACAAGACGTCAGGTATGGTTATTTTTTATTCTTTTAACACATCACTCAATAAAGAACTAATGGCTACTTCAATAGGTTTTAACTTGATATTCGTTACATACCCTTTAGCGACTAAGTTTTTTAACGATTTCCTAACGACGTACTCAGTTACTTCTAAAACAGATTCAAGTTCTTTCATTGTCATACCAGTTCCTTCAATTCCAAAAATATAATGCTGACCTAAAATAAATAATATTTGTTTCTCAAAATCATTTAGATCATCATGACTTTTGGATAAAAGAGATATTTTCTCCATTTTTTCTTTCTTTTTAGATAAATCTTCAAGGATATCATTTTGTGCATTATGCAAAATTTGAAAAAATACCTCACAAAAAAATGTTAATTCTCCCTTATTTCTTGGATCGTTACTAACTGAAAAGGCATCATAATAAAATTGCTTAGATTTATTTGTTGAGTAAGAAAGAGTGAGTGCTGTTAATTTGTCTAGCTCGTTTATTAAATACATACTGCTAATATACCTAGATGTCCGTCCATTTCCATCGTAAAATGGATGGATAAAGCCAAAATAGTAGTGAGCAATTGCGATTTTATACAACATTGGAGAATTATGCCCATTTAAGTAATGTATCATTTTTTTTAGTTGAGTTTGAATCGATGATTCAGGATAGACTCCTCTATGAATTACTTTATTGCTAGAGGTTACTACATCTACTGCCTCTCTTCTAAAGAGTTGGCCATCAAGGGTATCTTCTGATTTAACTTCTTCTTTTACTAATTGATCATATACTTCTCTAATTTCTTCAATAGTTTCAATAGAAGATTTGTCTTCAGAAATAAGGTTAAAATACGTGTGCATCAAACTTAAATGCCTTATTTTTTTCTTGGGATTATCTTTTTTTACTACAATTTCAATTACAGTTGTCATTTCTGCTTTTGTACTATGTACACCTTCAATTTCATTAGTGCTGAGCAATTCATCTACTAGCTTTGATTTAATGTACTGACTAATTGCTATAGGTGGCAAATTTTCCATTATAGCTTGAATAAGTTTACTTTGTTTTATTATTTGATCATGCAACATATCCAACTCATTATGGTTAACATAAAAACAAGTAAATTCGTCTGTGAAATTAAAAGGTCGTATTACAAATGGAAGTTGGACAGTCCCATAGCTATTAAACCTTTTATCATATTCAATTCTATACTTTTCTAAATCTTTATAATAAAGCTTTGATAAGGTTTCATACATGATATCACCACCCTATTCTTAAAAAAATGCACTTTTTTGTGTTTATTTATGTATATTAGTAATTATAACCATAAAAATCAACAAAAATTAACTTTTATCTAAAATTAATATATATTATTCGGAAAGCTTAAGAATAAACCGTACTATATCTATTGATTTAGGATGCCTAGTTAAAATACAACACAAATATATCGCAGCAAATACAAAAATACCCTATAGATAAACTTTTTTCTGTCTATCCAATAGGGTATTTTTTATTACGGTATTTTTGTTGATTAGCTATTTTACTACCTTAATATAAAAATAGATATCCTGCCCGACCTTTTTCGGCTCGGTTAGGAGCTGGTAGCCATGTTTGACCGCTTCTTCAGGGACACTTCGAAAGGATTGCGGACAGTCTGCGATAACTAGTAAGACTTCCCCGACTTTCATCGTTTTTAGCGCATCCAGCGCATAAATGACGGGGTATGGTCAAGGCTCGCCGCGAATGTCTAAAGTATAGTTAACATCGATCACCTGGGACATGAATTATACCTCCTTCGTAACGGGAGATATCCGTTCAGTTTTTTGTTGTTTGATTCCTGTTCCGTAACGGAAGCGCTTTTCCCACCAATTTGATAGTAGGAACCAGGCAGCCAACATGGCGATTGTTCCGAATAGGGCGCCCATAGGTCCCCATTGTTCGATCAAGTTAACCTTTGGCCAATTTTCGGCAAGGGCATGATAGATGCCAAGGTGATCCCAGCCATAAGCAAGAGCGGTAGCACCGACAATATTTCCTACGCCAACTACCCAGAATAACAATTGGCCTTCCATTGCCCGATACATCATACCCGTTTCACAACCGCCGGCAAGAACAATCCCAAAACCAAAGAGAAGACCGCCAATCGCTGTGCTTGGAGCAGCCATTTTGATAAGGGCGACAGAACCGTTTTGAATATAAATGAATGTGACCACTACACTGATCATCATCCCCACTGCAAGCGCTTTGGACATTATAGCCCGGCCGCTGATCCATAAATCGCGGAAAGCGGAAGTAAAACAAATTTGGCCGCGTTCAATAAGAATCCCAAATAGGGCCCCAGCTATACAGGCAACCGCGAGAAGTGGTTTACCTATTGCGAAAAAGTATACGACAAGAGCGAGATACAGACAGGCTAAAATGAGCCCTAAGACTGGCTGGATATTTCTCTTTTGGTCATGCTGGGTGACAGCAGGATTCATCGAACCTTTCATTAAGGTCGGTTTTCCCCGCCACCATTTCGTATTGACGACTTTGACGCCAAAGTAAGTTCCAATGGCTGTGGTCAACATAAAAATCCAAGAATGGAACGAGAACTGAGGCACTCCCGTGAAAAAGGCGGCCAAATTACAGCCAAGGGCAAGCCGTGCGCCAAACCCTGCAATGATTCCGCCAATAAATCCTTGAAATAGTCGCCGCTTTTGTTTCGGTATCCGGATTTTAAAACTGTTGCTTAGTAAAATCGTAATCAGAGCGCCAACAAGCATCCCAATGACAATCCAGCCATCGGTCCGGCTGATAGGTGATCCTTCAAGGCCTACTAATTGAAAATACGCCCATTGTGACACATCAATCCCAAACCATCCTAGAATGTGTCCGCCTAAACGAGTGAATTCCCCGGTAACGGCCCAAACTGTACCGGTAATCCCGAAGTACAATGCACTGACCAGACCTGCAATACTAATGGCTATGTAGGGATTCCAGTATTCTTTGAAGATTTTTTGATAAAGACTCATGATGGTTTACTCCCCCTTTGTACAAAAACTATGGGGACGGTTCTAGTGCAAAAAACACATGAGAACCGTCCCTATGGTACCTAATACACAAAAAATGCCTAGGGTTTCCAGGCATTTTGGCAATTATATTTATTTATTAAATTAACGGTTAATTGTGCTCAAAGCAATTCATATTATCGATAATTAGGATTAGTAATCATCGGAATCATCGATACTACTTTGAAATGAGTATCCTATTCTACTATAGTTTGAGGACGGGTCTCTCGATGCTTTCAGCTTTTAAATAACGAATAACTATTATATAATAGTAAATAAATATTTTAATTTTTAGAAAACAGTGATACACTAGTAATTAAAAGTGATATACTATTGGGTGAAAGTGCTACACTATTTAAATACAAGTAATACTGTATCATCAGGTTATTATTGATCCAGAAAAGATGTGTTCCTAGATCGCGCCCTGGCTTGCTGTGGTGCTTAAGCGGAAGCGCATACATCTTTCTGCAAATCTTAGGGTATAGGGATGGGGAAAATGAGCAACAGACAAACTAAAACAGACGTTATCTTAATTGGTGCCGGAATCATGAGTGCAACTTTGGGGTCACTGCTGAAAGAATTAGTCCCGGAGTGGGAAATCACAGTGTTTGAAAGGCTCGAAAATGTTGGAGAGGAAAGCTCTAACGAATGGAATAATGCGGGAACGGGGCATGCCGCACTGTGCGAGCTTAATTACACCAACGAAAAACCGGATGGATCTATCGATATTACTAAAGCAATAAATGTTAATGAACAGTTCCAGGTTTCAATGCAGTTCTGGTCTTATCTTGTTAACAGCAATCTAATACGTAATCCGCAAGATTTTATCATGCCATTACCACATATGAGTTTTGTACAAGGGGAACAAAACGTAACGTTTTTAAAGAAACGCTTTGAAGCGCTTTCGAATAATCCGCTGTTTAAAGGGATGGAATTTTCCGATGATCCTGGAAAACTGATGGAATGGATTCCGCTGATGATGGAAGAGCGTACATCGAATGAACCGATAGCGGCAACGAAAATTGACTCTGGAACGGATGTAAACTTCGGTGCTTTAACACGGATGTTATTTGACCATTTACAGAGTAAAAATGTCGATATTAAATACAAGCATAGTGTTAATGATATTAAACGCACTAGCGACGGCTTATGGGAATTGAAAGTAAAAAATCTCGATAGTGATACTGTTGAACGCCATACTGCAAAATTCGTCTTTATCGGAGGCGGGGGCGGGTCCTTGCATTTATTGCAAAAATCCGGAATTCCTGAAGGAAAACATATTGGTGGATTCCCGGTAAGCGGACTGTTTATGGTGTGTAAAAATCCGGATGTTGTAGAGCAGCATCATGCAAAAGTTTACGGAAAAGCTAAGGTTGGTGCTCCACCAATGTCTGTTCCGCACCTTGATACACGATTTATCGATAATAAAAAATCATTGCTATTTGGACCGTTTGCCGGCTTTTCACCAAAGTTCTTAAAAACTGGTTCAATGTTTGATTTGATTACTTCTGTAAAACCGGATAATCTGTTAACGATGTTGGCAGCTGGAGCAAAAGAGATGTCATTGACCAAATACCTAATCCAGCAAGTTATGTTATCGAAAGAACAACGTATGGAAGAACTACGTGAGTTTATCCCGAACGCAAAAAGTGAGGATTGGGACTTAGTAGTAGCCGGCCAACGTGTTCAAGTTATCAAAGATACTGAAGCGGGCGGAAAAGGAACGCTTCAATTTGGTACGGAAGTCATTACGGCTGCAGATGGTTCGATTGCAGCACTACTAGGTGCTTCTCCGGGCGCTTCTACTGCCGTTAACGTTATGCTTCAAGTAATTAATAAATGTTTCCCGCAACAAATGAAAGAGTGGGAACCTAAAATTAAAGAAATGATTCCTTCATATGGCTTGTCACTAATGGACAATCCTGAGCTTCTAAACGAAGTTCATACTTCAACAGCAGAGGCGCTTGGCTTAGCAGAGAAAGAACAATCGAAAGCAAGAATTCCGGAACTGGTTTAATAGTGCTTGGAATTGAAAATAAACGGGTAAATTAATAGAGTTCTAACTTTTAGTACCAGGTATCTAAATTTTTTATGATGCCTGGTACTTTTTTGTACTCTTATTTTATTTTTTTAAAAAGTGTTAAGGAACAATATTAAAATATGAAAAAAAACACAAAAACCAGATTCAAATATGAATCTGGTTTTTTATATAAAATCTGACGGTATTCCAGGTGAATACCCGCTACAGATGATAAACTATTAAGTTCTAATATCTGTTTATAATCTCATTTTAAAATCCTGATAGCCAAATTCACGGACAATTTTACAATCGCCATCTTTATCTTGAACAGCGATGGCTGGTAATGGCATTCCGTTAAACGTCGTATTTTTCACCATCGTGTAGATGGCCATATCGCCAAACACTAAACGGTCGCCGAGCTTTAATGGTTGA
Organism: Neobacillus terrisolis; assembly: GCF_051233475.1. Taxonomy (NCBI): domain Bacteria; kingdom Bacillati; phylum Bacillota; class Bacilli; order Caryophanales; family Bacillaceae; genus Neobacillus; species Neobacillus terrisolis. Next base: position 50,830 of record NZ_JBKFGH010000013.1, read on the forward strand.
TCAAATGAATAATCACCGATAAAATCGCCTGATAGGCATGTTTGACCGCCAAGTCGGTAGCTATACGCTTTTTCGCCAACCTCTCCAGAACCGAAAAGTGGAGGACGATAAGGCATTTCCAAAACATCCGGCATATGACAAGATGCAGACGTGTCAAGGATCGCGATGTCGACGCTGTTCTTTAAAGTATCTAGGACAGTCGTTACGAGATAACCCGCATTAAGAGCAACGGCTTCGCCTGGCTCGAGATATACTTCTAAACCATATTTGTCTTGCATTCTCTTAATACAAGCTTCTAAGCGAGGAATATCATAATCTTCTCTTGTAATATGATGACCGCCGCCAAAGTTGATCCATTCCATTTGAGAAAGATATCGACCAAACTTTTCTTCCACTGCATTAAGTGTTGTTTCTAAATCGTCGGAGTTTTGCTGGCAAAGTGTATGGAAGTGAAGTCCTGATACACCTTCAAGCAAATCTGGACGAAAATGCTCGATCGTTACACCGAAACGAGAACCAGGGGAGCAAGGATCATAGATCGCATGCCCAACCTGAGTAGAACATTCCGGATTAATGCGCAGGCCGACTTTTTTTCCGGCTGCAAGAACTTTATCTTTAAACTTTTCCAACTGGGAGTTGGAATTGAAAATGATGTGATCGGTAATGGCGATAATTTCGTCCATTTCTTCCTCACGATAGGCTGCTGAGAAGACGTGGTTTTCTTTACCCATTTCCTCATAGCCAAGACGAGCTTCATACAAGCCGCTAGCTGTTACTCCACTTAAATACTTTCCGATAAGAGGATACAACGAATACATTGAAAAAGCTTTTTGAGCCAAAACAATCTTACATCCTGTCCGTTCCATGACTCCGTTCAGGATTTTTAGATTTTTTTCCAGAAGACCTTCATCTACTACATAACAAGGCGTTGGTAACTCTTCAAAACGCATTTATTTTACAGACTCCGGCTGTTTCGCTTTAATAGGCTCATCATCAACAAGGACAGGGGTAAAGTCTTCTTTCCATGGTAGTCCCCACTTGTTCAATGCATCCATGAATGGATCTGGATCAAACTCTTCAATGTTGTAAACGCCTGGCTTATTCCAAGTTCCATTCATGATCATCATCGCACCAATCATTGCAGGAACACCAGTTGTATAGGAAATTGCTTGAGAACCAACTTCTTTAAAGCATTCTTGATGGTCACAAACATTGTATACATAGTAAGTTTTTTCAACGCCGTCTTTTTTACCTTTAAAAATACATCCGATATTCGTTTTACCAACTGTACGTGGTCCAAGAGAAGCTGGATCTGGTAAAACAGCTTTTAAGAATTGAAGTGGAATGATTTGTTTTCCTTCAAACTCAATTGGCTCGATTGAAGTCATGCCAACATTTTCAAGACACTTTAAGTGTGTAAGGTAGCTTTGACCAAATGTCATGAAGAAACGAATACGCTTAAGTCCTGGAATGTTTTTTGCAAGAGATTCAAGCTCTTCATGATAAAGCAGATACATATCCTTTTCGCCAACTTCATCGAAGTTATATACGCGTTTAATTTCCATCGGCTTTGTTTCAATCCATTCGCCATTTTCCCAATAACGTCCGTTAGCAGAAACCTCACGGATGTTGATTTCTGGATTGAAGTTTGTAGCAAATGGATAACCGTGGTCACCACCATTACAATCAAGGATATCGATTGTTTCAATCTCATCAAAATAATGCTTAAGAGCATAAGCAGAGAATACTCCTGTTACACCAGGATCAAAGCCGCTGCCTAAAAGAGCTGTGATGCCAGCTTCTTTGAAGCGCTCTTGGTATGCCCATTGCCAGCTGTATTCAAATTTAGCTGTATCTTCCGGCTCATAGTTTGCTGTGTCCATATAGTGTGTTTTTGTTGCAAGACAAGCATCCATGATTGTTAAGTCTTGATATGGTAATGCTAAGTTCATGACGATATCAGGCTTTACTTCATTAATTAATGCAATCAATTCATCAACATTATTTGCATCAACTTGTGCAGTTGTAATTTTTGTTTTACCGCCATCTAGCTTAGCTTTTAAATCATCACATTTTGATTTTGTACGACTTGCAATACAAATTTCTTCAAAAACTTCACTGTTTTGAACGCATTTGTGAATGGCAACAGAAGCTACTCCGCCACAACCAATAATAAGTGCTTTTCCCATTTCTTTAATCTCCTAACTAAATAGATTTTTCAAAGCAAAGAGGAATTCCATAACTTCCAATGTACTAGCTGTACATCCAGTACTGTGGAAGGCTGCAGAAAGGATTATAGTTATAATCCCCCAAAAAATTTTTTTATCCACAAAAAAAACAAGTGCAAAGCGCATAATTGCGCACAACACTTGTTTGGATATATTCTTCAATATTAAAAAATGTATATTCATGACAAAAAGTCATATTTATACGGCCTATCATAAACTTCAAAAGACATTATGATAGAAAGCTCTTTAATATTCAAAATATATCTTAAATAGGATCAGAGTCTATATAGCAAATAATTACTTTTACCACTCTTATTGACCGTTTCACAAGTTGTGTGCATATGCACTGGTTGTAAAGTAACCAACTTATAAAATTTGAGCTTTTAACTCAATCAATAAGGCAACTAAAGTTGCCAATCGGCATTTGACCCGGCTGTCCGTATGGCCTTAACTTCTCTTGCAAGAAGTGGTCAAAATTATCTGCTTGGAAAGATCCAGATATATTGAATAATAGCTTTCCAAATTACGCTTCTTTATATTATCAGCATATAATATAAATAGCAAGAGATAAAATGAAAATTTTGTCACATAAATTCGATTACACTGTCATAATCAGCAGGATTTTAAGTTTTTGGCTTTTTATGAGGATTAGAAGAAATTATTTTTTGTGATAAATTTGACATTCATACGGTAACTAATTTATGTGAACTGCCGCATAACGTGCAAGTCTAAACTACATATTGCCAATCTTATTGGAAAAACTAAAATAAAGGAGGTTTTCAATCAATGAAAAAGTTCTTTATTATGTTTTTCTTTATCCTTTTTTCTTTCTCACTAACGGGTTGTGGAGATGACGAAAAACTTGAGGAAGGAGAAAAGATTGAAGAAGTAGAAGAAGAGGATGAAATTGGCGATGGCGAAATAGATGATGAGTAACGAATGATTCAGGAGACAGAATCTAGGTAATTATTGAAATTATTCATATGAATTAGTAAAAAACCTCAAGCATGTTCATACAAATGCTTGAGGTTTTTGCTTTTTTTAAATTAAATAATCCCTTGAGCTAACATGGCATCAGCAACTTTAATGAAACCGGCAATATTAGCACCAACTACAAGGTTTCCCGGGTTGCCGTACTCTTCGGCAGCTTTTACACTTTCACGATAAATATTAACCATGATATTGTTTAATTTTGAATCAACTTCTTCAAAGGTCCATCCATATCTCATGCTGTTTTGAGCCATTTCTAATGCAGAAACAGCGACCCCGCCTGCATTGCCCGCTTTAGCAGGTGCAAACATAACCTTATTATTTAAGAAGATTTTTATCGCTTCAAGCGTCGAAGGCATGTTAGCACCTTCACCAATTGCTTTAACTCCGTTCAATACGAGTGTATTTGCAGCTGCTTCATCAATTTCATTCTGAGTTGCACAAGGCAGGGCGATATCACATGGAATCGACCAAATTCCCTGCCAGCCCTCCGTGTATTGAGCCTCTGGATGATAATTTATATAGTCACTAATTCGAGCTCTTTGTACTTCTTTAATCAGTTTAACAGTTTCTAGATTAATGCCATTTTCATCGTAAATATACCCGTTTGAATCACTGCAGGCAACCACTCTTGCCCCTAACTCCAGCGCTTTTTCAATTGCATAAATGGACACATTACCAGAGCCTGATACAACAACTGTACTACCATGGAATGTATGGCCGTGATCCTGGAGCATCTCTTCTACAAAGTAGACAGTACCATATCCGGTCGCTTCTGTTCTTGCTAAGCTTCCCCCATATCCAAGCCCTTTACCTGTAAGAACACCTGCTTCATAGCCACCGCGTATTTTTCGATATTGGCCAAATAGATAGCCTATTTCTCTCCCGCCTACACCAATATCACCGGCAGGAACATCCGTATCCGGACCGATATGTTTGGCTAGTTCTGTCATAAAGCTTTGGCAGAAGCGCATGATCTCATGATCGGATTTTCCCTTTGGATCAAAGTCGGCCCCACCTTTACCACCACCAATAGGCTGGCCGGTAAGCGAGTTTTTTAAGATTTGTTCAAAGCCTAAAAATTTAATAATACTTGTGTTTACAGAAGGATGGAATCTGAGACCGCCCTTATAAGGACCAATTGCACTATTAAATTGGACACGGAAACCTCGGTTAACATGGACTTTACCAAGATCATCAACCCAAGGTACACGGAAGGTAATCATTCTTTCTGGTTCTGCGATACGCTCGAGGATTCCAGCTTCAGCATATTTGGGGTGTCTGGCAAAAACCGGTACAAGGGAATCAAAAATTTCTTTAACAGCTTGATGGAATTCACTTTCACCGGGATTTCTAGATAGGATTTTTTCGTATACGTTATTTACATAATCGCTTGCTGTTTGCATATCTTCTTGGTTTAATACCGTTACCATGTTCATGGATTAGAATTTCTCCTTTTTAGATAGAATTATTTCAGTAAACTAAAAAATCAGAAATCATAGATTAAACTACTATTTATAAGTATTCTATTCCATTGGTTTTCGTTTAAACAAGAAATTTTACAGCTAACAAAAAAAGGATATCAATAGAATAAAAGTAATTTCGAAATAATAAATTAACTTTTAAAAATTGTAAATCAGTTATATAATTTAGATTAAAAACAATCTCATTTTGAGATAAATGTTAAGGGAGTTTAGTAATGGAGCTACGGCAATTACGCTACTTTATTGAAGTAGCGAAACGAGAGCATGTATCAGAGGCAGCTCAACATATACATGTTGCTCAATCAGCTATCAGCAGACAAATCGCTAATCTTGAAGATGAGCTGGGAGTCCAGTTGTTTGAAAAGGATGGACGAAATGTAAAGCTCACACCAGTAGGGAAATTATTTTTAGAACATGCGGAAACAGCATTAAAGGCAATTGACTATGCGAAGGAACAAATCGATGAATACTTAAATCCGGAAAGCGGAACGATAAAAGTTGGCTTTCCAACTAGTTTGGCCAGCCATTTAATGCCAACAGTTATATCAGCCTTTAAGGAAAAACACTCGAATGTTGCCTTTCAGTTGCGACAGGGTTCATATAAATTTTTGATCGATGCTGTTAAAAATCGGGAGATCAACCTGGCCTTTTTAGGACCTGTACCGACCCAAGACCCGGATATTGAAAGTCAAATATTATTTTCTGAAAATATATCTGCCCTTTTGCCAATCAGTCATCCTTTGGCAGGACAGCGAAGCTTGCGACTAAACGACCTACGAAATGATGAATTTGTTTTATTCCCTGAAGGGATGGTTTTACATCGGGTCGTAATCGATGCCTGCAAGCAAGCCGGTTTTATTCCTAACGGGTCTTCAGTTGGAGAAGATTTAGATGCGATTAAGGGTTTAGTTTCAGCAGGAATGGGAGTCACGCTTCTTCCTGATAGCACTTTTGATGAAACTTCTCCTCGGTTTACAGTAAGAATTCCAATCGATATGCCCCAAGTGAGAAGGACCGTTGGTCTTATTTTACCCAAGCAGCGGGAACTTGCCCCTTCAGAAAAGGTGTTTTATCGATTTGTAAAAGATTTTTTCAATAGGCTAGAGCAATACAAATAAAGGATGTAAAGGCAGTCTTTTTAGACTGTCTTATTTTAATAGAGGCAATCGATGGTTTTTACGCAAATTGTTAAAAAGTGTTAATAATTTATTGAAAATTAAGTATGAAAATAATTGTATAATTTTTCTGTATATATCGACTATTTTCTAATAAGAAAGGGGCAACGAGGACTAGAAATTCATTTAGATCTCTGAAATGTGGGGGAATGAACATGTATTGTTCCAATTGTGGAGTAAGAATTTCTAATACAACAGAGATTTGCCATAAATGTGGTGTTAGGCCATTTAGAACAAAGGATTATTGTTATAGTTGTGGAGAGAGAAACTATAATAAACAAGCAGAGTGTAGCAATTGTGGGGAAACTTTAGACGATAAAACTGTAAGCGCTTCAATTGGTGTAAATATGGATGATTCATGGTTTGCTTCTATTCAGACTACTCTTCCACCGGGCTTAAAACAGTTAATGGTTATGTTTAAACGTGATTGAAGTTATTTACATAAAGGAGAAAAGACCTGGAACGAGATTCAGGCCTTTTTTATTTGACCATTTTTCCATTTTGTTCGCAATTTTGTCACAAAATTAGCCATAAAGAGTCATATTTCATCATTTTCACCCGTGCTATATTTTTTTTAGAGGTGTGGGAAATGCTACCAAAATCGCGGTTCGTATGTTTTGTTCTAATTGGGTTCCTGCTTGGCGGATTTAGTCATCCTACTCTAGCCAACGTTGATATTCAGGAGCTAATTGATCATGCCAAAGCGGGTGAAACGGTCAAAATTCCGAGTGGTACATACAGAGAGTCAATAACGATCGATAAGGCAATAAAGGTCATTGGTGAGGGCGAGGTAAGGATTATTTCTGATGGAGAGAACCCTGCTTTAACCATTAAAAACAGGGGGGCTTCCGTACAAGACGTCATCGTTGAGAACACCAGATCTGAATTTGCAGTATTCGTAACAGGTTCAAATCATCTGTTGCAAAACATAACCGTAAAGACGGCTAAAATCGGAGTCCGGTTAAATGAAGCAAGTAAGATAGTAGTAAAAGAAGTAAAAGTTGAAGGTCTGCCAGGAGCACAGAAAGTAGGAAATGGAATTGATCTTTTCCAAGCAAAAGAAAATATCATTGAAAACAACACGGTTTCGGGCATAAGAGATGGGATTTATGTGGAATCTAGTGGCGCAAACAAGATAACCGGAAATACTGTGTCGAATTCTCGCTACGGACTTCATTTTATGTATACGCAGGATAATATTGTGAGGGGTAATACATTCACCAATAGTCATACGGGAAGTATGATCATGGTTTCTTATAATGAGTTATATGAAAATAATTATCTGTTAGAAAACAGGAAAAATGTTAACTCACAAGGTCTTTATTTATATGATGTGCATGACTCGATGTTTAGAGATAATCATATTAACGATAATCGAATCGGTATCATGATTGATAACAGTTTTACAAATACAATTAGTAGAAATGAGTTCAAAGGGAATGCATTGGGCATCATCTTTAAACAATCTACGGATAATAACATCACGAAAAATGATTTTAAAATAAATGTAACAACGATTCTGACGTATGGAGATAACTCTAAAAACAATAATCTTATAAATAATTACTGGGATAATCAAACCGGTGTGGATGCAAACGGGGATCATTTTAGTGATTTAGAGGTTGTCGCAGATCCTTATTTTATGGAGATCACCGACAAAAATTCAGCTTTTCAGCTTTTATTCCAATCACCGGGAATGGTCTTGATGGAGAAGCTGTTTAAGAGTGCCGAGGAAAATCTAGTTAAGGACTCGTCTCCTGTGATGGTTCCGAATATTCAGGAAGATGGCCGAACTGAACTAAATATGGGTATTATGTTAATTTCTATATTATTCATACTATCAAGCTTAAGTATTTATTTAATGGGGAGGAAGAAATGGCAATGAAAAGAAAAATGGGGTTCTTAATGTTGGTATTATTATTAGCGTTTGCGGTTGCAGGCTGCAACTCTGAGAAAACGGAAAAAGAAACCGACAAAAGTAAGGAAACAAAAGTAGAGGAAAAAGAAACTTCAAAAGTAGAACCAAAAGCAATTGACGAAGCAGTAGACAAATGTGAAAACTGTAAAATGGCTGTAGCAGATAATGCGGATGCGACAGAAATTGTCCTAAAAGATGGGAAAGTGCTTGTATTTGATGACATCGGCTGTATGGTCAATAAGTGGATAAAAGCAAATGGTACTGACGAAATCGAAACTGCATTTGTCCGTAGCCATCATGACAAAGAATGGTTAGATTTTGAAAAAGCGGTTTATGTATTTGACCCAAAAATTACAACCGCAATGGGATATGGGGTTATTGCATTTAAAGATGAAGCAGGGGCGCAAGCTTTCATTGATAAAAATGGAATGGGAACAATCATGACAAAGGCTGAGCTGGATAAGCATACATGGCCACAGGATAAAAACAATATGACAATGAAAATGCATATGGACAGCACTGACGGTGAGCACGAAGAAATGAATATGCAGTAATAACTGAATGGCTCTGTTAAAGAACAATTTGATTTTTGAGCACACTGTTGATTGGAGCGGAAGGTGCGAGACTCCTGCGGGAGAAGGTGTCACGGGAGACCCCACAGGCGCTATGGCGCCGAGGAGGCTCCCGGACTCCCCCGCGGAAAGGGAGCACCTGCAGCGGAAATCAACAGCCAATTTTAACAGAGCCAACTGAATAAAAGTTTGAGTGGGGCTGACTTGTCAGCCTCATTCAAATGAGCAGAAAAGAGGGGAATTTGCTTGGATTCCTTTGTATTTTTTCGACAGGAATGGATAACTTCGCTAAGACAAAAGTCTTTTTACTTATTTGCTGGTTTGTTTTTATTAATTATGATATTTATTTTTCTTATCCAATTAAATATTGGTGGATTAAGCAGTTATACCAATGTAACAGCAACTGCTTTTAATGTACTATTATACTCCTTGCCGCTAATTGTCATGTTATTAGGGGCATTTTCGATTACGGAGGAACAGGAAGCCGGGCGGTTTGCCCTACTCCTTACCTATCCGTTCAAAATGAGATCTTATATTGTAGGTAAATATCTTGGTCAGTTTTTAACCCATTTTATTATTATCACCTTTAGCTTTGGTGTTTTTAGTGCGTTAAGTTTTTTATTTAAAGCAGCAGACTCAGGCTCAGTGAAAGGGATCCTGCTCATCTATTTATTTGCACTATTGGTTACAGCCTCATTTTTAGCAATTGGAATTTTAATTGGTGTCCTATCCTCCACACGTTGGCAAGCGATGATGATTGCCATCTCTTTATGGTTTATTTTAATTATGATTTGGCCGATGCTGCTGATAGGCAGTTTAAGCTTTCTTCGGTATATGATGGTGAAGCCCATCCTAATGGTATTAACCGTTCTAAATCCGGCAGAGCTATTGCGTGTTTTTTTTGTGATTCAGTTTGAAGGTGGGTCTATTTTTGGACAGCAATATTATCAAATAATCGATTTTTTAAAAGGCCCAGCAACGCTATTATACTTAATAGTCTACCTTCTCATCTACGTAATCGGAATGTTAGCTGGATCGACTTTTCTAATAGGAAGGAAAGTTAAAAAATGAATCAGCCTATCTTAGAGATTAATAATATTACGAAAACCTTTCAAAAAACAGAAGTTGTTTCGCCCTTTTCTTTACAATTGGATGAAGGACAAATTGGTGTTTTAGTAGGCGGGAATGGTGCGGGGAAAAGTACGATTATTAAAATGATCGGCGGAATCTTTCAACCTAGCAGTGGGGAAATAACGGTTTGTGGATTAAATTACCGTGATCGAAAAAACTATCCAAATAAAATTAGTTATATGCCGGATGACTTTCATTTTCCCAGTGGGCTAACTGTAAAAGAATGGCTGAATTTTTATGCAAAGTTAAGTAAAGTCTCTGAAGGACAAACGGATAAGGCCCTAAAATTAGTTGGACTACATACGAAACAAGGAGAAATGCTAAGTCATCTTTCCAAAGGAATGAGACAACGCCTTTTATTTGCTCAAGCTTATATAAGAGATAACGATCTAATTTTATTAGATGAGCCTACAAACGGATTAGATCCGTATTGGGTTTCAAGCTTTGCGGATATTTTATTACAGTTGCGCTCAGCCAAAAAGACAATATTACTATCCACTCACCAGCTTGATGTTGCGGCAACCATTGCGGATGTGGTAATTTTCCTCCATCAAGGCAAGATCTATCATGAAATTGAAGTGAATGATGTCGATAGAGATCACTTGCACTCAAGACTTTATCAAATAAATAAAGAAATATATGGTTTTAAATAAAAAAACAGAGGCTTTAAAGAAGTCTCTGTTTTTTCTATTATTGTTCCACCCAACCATTTTCGATGGCATATCGGGTGAGGTGAACGCGGTTTTTTATATCTAATTTTTTTGTAATATTTTTTAGGTGGTTTTTCACGGTATATTCAGAGATAAAAATCATGTTGGAAATTTCTTTATTTGTATAGCCCTTGGCAACTAGCTTTAATATTTCCATTTCACGCTGTGAAAGCGGATTGGCTGGATGTGTATGGGTAGAGCTTTTCCTTGGATGGCTTGAAATCGTTTGGATAACCTCATTTACAAGTTCGTAGGACACCGGGATATTGTCGGAAACGACCGATTTCAAATAAGGGTACCAATCGCCAGGGTTCACCTTTTTGATGAGAAACCCTTGAGCACCTTGCTTTAAAGCTTCAAATAGATGGGTGCTGTCTTCAGACACAGTTAAGATGACAATTTTAATATTGGGGTGCCGTTCTTTAATCAGTTTGGTTGTCTTTAACCCATCTAAATCCGGCATATTAATATCCATTAAAATAAGATCAGGATGAAGCTGATCGGATAAGAAGATTGCTTCTTCACCGCTTCTTGCCTCACCAATGATCGTAAAATCCTCATACTCGCTTAATTGTTCTCTAATCGCTTCTCTAGCATGCGCATGGTCATCAACAATTAGCACTTTCGTTATCTTTGTTTCAATCATGTTCTATCCCCCCTTTACAATGGAAAGAACTGTTCCTGTATGGCTTGTTTCAATATTAAGAAGCCAGCCAATGCTGCGGGCACGGTCATTCATTATTCTTAACCCGTGGTGACTTTCAGCGTCGTTCGATGGGGAGTACCCTACCCCATCGTCTTGGATCAAACAAGATAATCCGAGTTCCTTTTCTTTTGCACTAATATAAAGATTGGAGCACTGTGAATGCTTGCGAACATTCATTAATGCTTCTTTCATGATTGAAATGAGCTCGAGCTTTTCTTTGTATGAAAGGGCTCTTTCCGGAAAATCCCAATCTAAGTGTACCTTAATATCTGTTTCTGCTTTGATTTCCTTTAATAAACTTTTCAATGATTGGTATAAATAAATTTGGTCAGCCTCTTGGGGCGGTGTCCGTAAATTTTGAATGGAGTAGCGAATGTCATCATAGATGTGCTGGACGGTCTGTTTGATTTTATCAACTTCGGCTAATTCTGGACCAGTCAGGTGCTTTTCTAACTTATTTACTTTAACAGATAATAAAAAGAGAGATTGAGAGATTCCGTCATGGAGGTCTTGAGAAATATTTTGACGTTCCTCCATCATTGCCTTATAAGCACGCTCTTGGTTCAATTCTTCTTGAATTTTTTCCAGTCTTTTAAACAAAGGAGTTGAAAAAATTAACGTAAAGAAAATAACAATCAGTGGTGAAAGCCAGTTCCCTGTATCCATTGAAATATATGGAAGTAAGAATTCATGGCGAATGTACTCCCATAACCCCACCATAAATGCTGGTGAAAGCAAAATAGACCATTTAATCAATGAATAGGACATAATTTGAATCCCCTCTATCAATTTATCAGAATTTATCAGAATAGTACGTCGTTTATGTCGCCTTTAGTATAACATTAAAAGCAAAGCTGCTCCAAAAAAATCATTATTCCTACTAATTCCTATCCTCTATCATTAGTGAAAGCACTCTAAGGATTAATGTCGAATTTTTTTGAAAAAATATTTTAATTAAGGGAATACTACCGTATAATGTGAACTAAAAAGTGAAAAAGAGGATCATTTATGAACCAAGAAATTTTTTCGAAAATAAATCGCTTTAAGGAAGAACAAAAAAATCGCGGCCGTTTGCTGATTAATTGTCCTGACCAACCGGGAATTGTTGCTGCTGTTTCTAAATTTTTATTTGATCATAATGCTAACATTATTGAATCAAGTCAATATTCTACTAATCCCGTAGGTGGAAATTTCTTTATTCGAATTGAGTTTGAATGTCCAGGTCTACAAGCGAAAAAGGAAGAGTTGAATCGTCAGTTCCTTGAGATTGCCGAGACATTTAATATGGATTGGAAACTGTCGCTTGTTTCAGAAGTCAAAAAAATTGCTATTTTTGTTTCGAAGGAGCTCCATTGTTTAAGGGAGCTTTTATGGGAATGGCAAAGTGGTGACTTGATGACGGAGATTGCTTTAGTGGTTAGTAACCATGAAGATTCCCGGGAAATAATTGAATCATTAGGGATACCGTTTTATTATATTCCAGCAAGTAAAGAGAATCGCGCTGAGGTTGAATCAAAGCAATTGCAGCTTTTGAAAGAGCATGAAGTGGATGCGATCATTCTTGCCCGTTATATGCAAATCCTTACGCCAGCGTTTGTGGCGGCTCATCCATTTAAGATTATTAACATTCATCATTCCTTCTTGCCTGCATTTGTTGGGGCAAGACCTTATGATCGAGCCTATCAACGTGGAGTAAAGCTGATTGGAGCTACTTCGCATTATGTAACGAATGATCTTGATGAAGGGCCGATTATTGAACAGGATACGATGCGCGTGGATCACCGCGATCAAGTTGAGGATTTGAAAAAAATCGGTCGTTCCATCGAACGAAGCGTGCTAGCTCGAGCCGTCCGTTGGCACTTAGAGGACCGGATTATCGTTCATGGGAATAAGACAATTGTATTTTAACAATAAAGACAGGCTGGCTCGAGTGAGTCAGCCTATCTATTAGAATCGTTAAATATTTTGTACGTATCGTTCATCTGGAACCTTGTTTAACATAACGTATAAGCTGACAGGGTCATTTCCGTTATTTTCAAAGGCTAAATCCTCTTCACCGGAGCAATGGACAACATCATTTTGACTGACCTCTGTAGTTGCTCCGTCAATCGTGAAGGTCCCGCTGCCATTGAGAACCAATAAATACACTTCTGTTCCTGGATGTTTATGAGTAGGAAGAGCTTGTCCAGGCATGAAATTTAACACAAACACCGTGCTGTCCCCTTTTTGAAAAACAATTCTTTTCGTAAAGCGCTCATCATTATATTCCTTCGCTACATCAACTGATTTTTTTTCCATACTCAAATCCCTCCGAATAATTTATTATTTAGTCGTTTTGAAAAATTTAATATCTTATAGGTTAAGGATAACGATTTTTACTAAACTAATCCTTGATTTACATCAAGAATAGTATGATCTGTTATGGTGATTTATAGCACTATTTTTCTTGGGCAAATCGTTTATGATAATAGATAAAGAAATAAATGAGGTGAGATGATGAACTGCCATTGCCAAACGCATACTGGATCCTGTGTGAAAAATGTCCCGATATTCAAAGGCTTAGATGACGATGAATTATGCCTTGTTCAAAAGGCAGTTATCAGTCAAACCTACCGAAAGGGAGAATATATTTTTCAAGAAGGAGAGCCGTCTGATTCTCTCTATATTGTTCATAAGGGTCTTGTTAAGGTTTCAAAGATTTCTGATGAGGGGAAAGAACAGATTATTCGGCTCCTATTCCCAGGTGATTTTTTTGGTCAATATGCCCTTTTAGAAAATAAACAACACTATGCCCACGCAGAGGTACTAGAGGGAACGTCGGTTTGCCTCATCCACAAGGACAAATTCCGCTCCATCCTAGAACGCAATCCCAATATAGCGATGAAATATATGTTAGTGCTGAGTGAAAGATTACAAGCGGCTGATGAATGGATTGGAGCAATCAGTTTAATGGAGGTTGAACGGCGACTTGCTAAAGCCCTTCTCACATTTTATGAGAAGGAGCAAAAGGATGAGTTTGAGCTTCCGGTTTCAAAAAAGGATTTAGCTGCGTTAATCGGGACAACCCCCGAAACGTTAAGCCGAAAATTCGTTTACTTTCAAACACTAGACTTGATCGATTTAAAAGGCAGAAAAGGCGTTAAGATAAAAGATGTTGAAAGATGGAAGGAAATTGCTAACTATTAACAAACAAGAGGCTGATCCCAAAAAAGGGTCAGCCTCTTATTTAATTCATTTTTAATGAAAGCAAACGGTAATGTCCTGGTCCTAGTTCATTCATAACACACTCAAGCCCTAATTGTTCAAGTGCAGCAATGAGCGGTCGGCCCGGATGCGGCAAATGAATCTCAAAAACGGTCCCCTTACCGGCCATTTGAACCGTTTCAATAATTTCGTTGCGCGGATGGATCCCCTGTTTAACCATTTCACGAACATCAATAATCACTCTTACACCCTCATATTTTACTGGTAACATTTGTGCCCACTTCCTTTCACAGTATTTTGGATTCGTTATCTAAACTATACAAACATTTTTATTCATAATCCTTGATACATATCAAGTGGACGAATGGAAATAATAGAATCGGAAAAAACTATTTGGAAAAACATACATAATCAAAATAAAACTGGAAAATAATAAATTGACCAATAAAAAAGGAGGATTTTTAATGCGAAAATTACTATGGAGCACGATGGTCTGTTTGCTTCTTTCGGCTACTACCTTTTCGGTGGCTTATGGACAAAATAATGGAGATAAGCAAAACCTGCAAGCACAACCAGAAGTTCAGTTAACTGAACAACAGAAAACAGAGTTAGCAAAGTTACATAAGGATATTCTGGATAAAAAGAAAGAAATGGTTCAAAAATACGTTGAATTCGGTGTAATTGAAGAGGAAAAAGGACAAATGATGATCGCCCATTTTGAGAAACACTATGAAATGCTTGAACAAAATGGTTTCATGATGAAGCTCCCCCCTCACCCTATGAAAAGTGATATGCCTAAAAAACAACCATAAAAGAGAGCTCAGTCACGGACTGAGCTCTTTATTTACGATGAAAATCCGCTATACTGAAAGATATCAAAAAAGGAGCGGAGAGCATGGCACAGGCAAAAACAAATGCGATGAGGATATTGGATGCACAAAAAATCGCCTATCAAACGTACCAGTATGATAATAAAGATGGGAAAATTGACGGTGTATCAGTTGCAGAAAAAATAAATAAGCAAACAGTAATGGTATACAAAACGCTTGTGGCACAAGGAGCAAGTAAAAATGTATATGTGTTTGTCATTCCAGTTGAGGAAGAATTAGACTTAAAAAAAGCGGCAAAGGCTGCAGGAGAAAAGAAATTAGAAATGCTTCCTGTAAAAGATATTCAAGCATTTACCGGATATATCCGCGGCGGCTGCTCACCAATAGGCATGAAAAAGTTGTATTCAACCTTTATAGATGATTCAGCATTAAAATTAGAGTCGATGATTGTCAGCGGCGGGAAAATCGGTCTGCAAATTGAGCTTAACGTTGAAAGTCTAATAAAACTAACCGCCGCAGAAACTCAATCCATTACAAAATAAAGTTTTATACGACCTTTTGTTAAAGAATCTTACAAGATGGGCATACACCTATGAAAAGCATTTGGCATAAAGTGAAGGGAGTGTAAGTACTTTTAACAAAAAGGAGTGGGTGTATGGCTGCAAAGATTTTAAATTACTATGCAGGTGGTAATACAGCAAAGGGTTTTTACAGCTTATACGAATCAAGCTTAAAAGATTTAGATAAACTTTTTATTTTAAAAGGTGGGCCAGGGACCGGTAAATCAACATTAATGAAGCGAATCGGTCAATCTTTCTATGAAAAAGGCTTCGACATTGAATATTTACATTGTTCTTCAGATAATAGCTCAATCGATGGTGTAAAAATCCCAGCATTGAAAGCGGGCATTGTTGACGGCACAGCTCCCCATGTAATTGAACCAAAGGCGCCTGGAGCGGTTGAGGAATATGTGAATTTAGGTGAAGCGTGGTATACCGCGAGTTTAACAGCTCAAAAAGGCGTCATCCTCGAGCTGACACATAAAGTGAGTGAATCTTTTCAGCAGGCATACGCCCTATTTGCAGAAGCCCTCAAGATTCATGACGAATGGGAAGAAATCTATATAGATAACATGGATTTTCAGAAGGCAAATGAATTTACTAGCCAGCTAATTCAAGAGCTTTTTGCAAATAAGATCGGGACTGGGGAATCGGTTGTTCGTCACCGCTTTTTAGGAGCCGCTACCCCTAAAGGGGCGGTCGATTTTGTCCAAAACTTAACAGAAGATACACCAAATCGGTATTTTATTAAAGGTCGTCCCGGGTCTGGAAAATCGACCCTCTTAAAAAAATTAGTTAGCCACGCTGAGGCTAATGGCTTTGATGTAGAGGTTTATCACTGCGGATTTGACCCTAACAGTCTTGATATGGTTATTGTCCGAGAATTAGGCTTTTCCATTTTTGATAGCACAGCCCCTCATGAATATTTCCCGTCTCGCCAAGGAGACGAGATCATCGATATGTATGAGCATTTAATCACCCCGGGAACGGATGAAAAATATCAAAAGGAACTGACTGAAATCTCGAACCGCTATAAAGAAAAGATGCGAGAAGCCATCTCCTTTTTGGCTCAAGCTAAAGCTTATCATGATGAGCTCGAAGAAATTTATCGCCCGGCACTGAATTTCGAGAAATTAGATCAGATAGCCGAAGAAATCCAAACGAAACTAACTGCCTTAATAAAATAAAAATAAAGAAGGTATACCCCTGTTCGAGGTATACCTTCTTTATTTTTAGGCTCTGTTATTATTCATTGTTGATTTTCGAGTAGGTATGAGAACGTATAAGCGGAGAATTTCCGGCTAATGTATATAGAGTCAGCTTAATAAGCAAATATAAGCGGAGATATTCCGATTAACTGCTCTAAATAAGACAAAATTCAAAGATTTGGAACAAATAAGCGGAAAAACTCCGCTTATTTTTAAGGAAATATGAGTAATTCCCAATTTAAACGGAATTTTTCCGTTTATTTTTCAAACACAATGAAATCAACATTCAGTATTAACAGAGCCTATTTTTATTAAAAAATGATATGTGCAATAATTACGATAACAGGCAGGGTAATAATCGTTCTTTGCAAGAAAATAATCACTAAATCCTTAAATGATACCGGGATTTTTGAACCTAGCAGCAATCCCCCGACTTCTGACATATAAATTAATTGTGTTACCGAAACACTGGCAACGACAAACCGAGTGAGTTCACTTTCGATACTTGCTGCCATAACAGAAGGCAGGAACATATCAGCAAAACCAACCACCAAGGTTGCCGAGGCTGCCTTTGCTTCAGGGATTTGCATTAACTCCAACAGCGGAATAAACGGTGTTCCAAGCCATTGGAAGACAGGTGTATATTCAGCAATCATAAGTGCTGTTGTCCCAAGAGCCATAACAATAGGAGCAACGCCCATCCACATATCCAGAATATTTTTCCCGCCATCTATGAAAAATTCTTTTACACCTTTGTTTGATTGAGCTTTTTCAAGCGCCTGCGTTAACCCCCATTGGAATGGAGTATAACCTTCAGGGATTAGCTCTGAGTGCGGTTTTGTTTCGTTTCGAACATAGGAATCGGGTTTTCTTGATAATGGAGGAATTCGCGGGCAAACGATTGCCGCAACGACTCCTGCTAAAGTAACAGTTAAATAAAAAGGAACAAATAAATGCTCAAGCCCTACTTGAGAAATGACAACGAGACTAAACGTAATCGATACGACTGAAAAAGTTGTCCCAATAATCGCTGCTTCTCTTTTTGTATAAAAGCCTTCCTCATATTGCTTACTTGTCAATAAAACACCAATTGTCCCATCACCTAGCCAAGAAGCAACACAATCGACGGAAGAACGTCCAGGTAAATTAAAAATGGGGCGCATTACCTTTACTAATAAAGCTCCAAATAGTTCAAGCAAGCCGAAGTTTAATAGAAGCGGCAAAAACATTCCGGCAAATAGAAAGACTGAAAACAGAATCGGCAATAAGCTATTTAACAATAAACCGCCTGTATTTTCCGACCAAATCCACTCTGGTCCAATTTTGAACAAGGTTAACACGGCATATACGGCACCAAGAGCCCTTGCGGCAACCCATATTGGCGAAACATCAAATAATGTTTTTAGAAATGGATTTCTGGCAAGAATGGCAGGTCTTATCATTTTAATCATAATCGTCACAACAAAAGTAATGACGGTAATAGAGGTCATAATTTGTGGCAGAAAATTGGCTAATCCTGTTTGAACCAAACCGGAAAGGATCGCAATTGGAATTGTCATTTGACCTTGATAAGATATAGGTAACATAAACAAAATAATTCCTAAAACAGAGGGAACTAAGAATAATAATATATTTACAATGGGTGTTGGTTTTTGAACCGATAAGGAATCTTTCACAAGTATTCTCTCCTGAAGTATATTTATAAGCCGAAAATTATTTTAATGCAATATTTTCTGTTTGCCAATCCTTTTTGTCGAATTTTAAATATTACCTTTTTTAATTATATTTTGTAAAGATAGATTTAATATTTTATTATTTTTAGAAACTGATTTACAAATCAATCACTTATAAATAATGACTAAAGAAGGTGTTGGTGGATCATGAAATTAGAGCTTGTCAGGGAAATATTAGAGGAGCACCGAAATGCTGAAAATGCTGGTCCGATGGCAAAGTATTTGAAAAATAAATTTCCTTTTTTAGGGATCAAATCACCTGAACGAAGGGAACTAACTAAGCTGATTTTTCAACAAATCGATGTTAAGAATGAACCGGTAGATGTTGAGTTTATTTTAACCCTTTGGGATCAAGCCGAAAGAGAATATCAATACGTAGCCCTTGATTATCTTGCAAAAGTAATTAAGAAGGTAAATAAAGCTGAAATTGGACTAATGGAAAAGTTGATTACGACTAAATCTTGGTGGGATACAGTTGATACATTAGCATCCCAGCCAGTTGGAACGATTGTGGCCGATGCAAAGGAACTGATTCCTGCTGTCATCGACGGCTGGTCCATTCATGAAAACATGTGGTTACGACGAACCTCGATATTATTTCAATTAAAATACAAACAAGCTACAGATGAAGAGCTACTGTATCGTTACATATTGGCGAATGCCGGGAGCAAAGAATTTTTTATCCAAAAAGCGATTGGTTGGGCGCTTCGGGAATATTCGAAAACAAATCCGGAGTCGGTTAAACAATTTATCGAAAAGAATACGCTCATGCCGCTTAGTGTCCGAGAAGGCTCAAAGTACATTTAAAACAATATTCTCAGGCAACATGTTAAAATAGCGAGGAATGAACATCAATCAATGACAGCATTAGAGCAAAGGAGAATGGAAATGATTAGATGCATTGCTAGTGATATGGATGGAACATTATTAACGGGGAATTCGGGGATTTCAGAGAGAAATAAACAAGCGATTAAAATGGCTCAGGAAAAAGGAATCGAATTTGTTATTGCAACAGGGCGCTCCTTCCAGGAGGCACAATTTGCATTACAACAAGCGGGCATAATCTGTCCGGTAATCTGCGTCAACGGAGCTGAAGTACGGACTGGAGAAGGCAAGATTGTTTCGTCCCACCCTCTTTCGAAGGAAAAAGCAGGACAAGCAGCGAATCTATTAGCCGATCATGAGATTTATTTTGAAGTATATACGAACAAAGGCACATTTACTTGTAACGTTGAGCAAGCCTTATCCGTTATGGTAGATGTGTTCACGAGTGCTAATCATCATTTTTCTCGGGAAGAAGTAGAAGCATTTGCCAAGGAAAGAATTGAATCTGGTTTTGTTCAATTCGTCAACGATTATCAAGAAATATTGAATAGTCCTAGCTTGGAAATCTATAAATTCCTAGCCTTTTCTGCTGACTTAGAACAACTTGCAATTGCCCGACAGGAAATTTCAACAATAAGCGGGATCGCTGTTAGTAGTTCAGGAGATGGAAATTTGGAAATAACCTCCGCTGATGCGCAAAAAGGAATTGCACTGGAGGAATTTGTAAAGCAAAACGGAATTTCACTTATAGAAACGATGGCAATTGGAGATAACGATAATGACCTTTCAATGCTAAGCCGGGTCGGGCGTTCCGTTGCAATGGGAAATGCGGCAGATCATATTAAAGAAAAATGCCACTTTGTAACGGAAACAAATGATCAAGATGGTGTCGCCCATGCCATTTTTGAAGCCCTAGTATAATAGAATCGAGATAAGATAATGAAAGGTTAATTAGAGAGAGGTGACGATCATGTTGAGGCGAATATCAATGTTGTTATTGATTCTTCTGCTTGTCGGTTGTACAGCAGATTCTTCGGAAAGCAAAAAGGAAGTTAAACAGGACAAGGCTGTGACAAAAAATCCTTCCAATCTAGAGGTACTGGCAGATCAACTTCAAATTCCATGGTCGATCACAAAATCAGGGAACACTTTCTATCTTAGCGAGCGTACAGGATCGATTATAAAAGTGGAAAATGGTGAAAAAACAAGACAAAAAGTCAGGCTCAATAAGAGTTTAGCCTCTGCCATGGAAGCAGGATTTTTAGGCTTAGAGCTTGCTCCCGATTTTGAGCAATCGCAAAGAGCATTTGCCTACTATACGTATCAAGATCCGTCCGGTCAATTTAACCGAATCATCGAACTTAAATTGGCCAACGGGGTATGGAGTGAGACGAAAGTTCTGCTTGATAAAATTCCAAGTGGAAACGTTCATCATGGCGGCAGGCTGAAGCTCGGTCCGGATGGTAAGCTTTATGCGACTACTGGAGATGCAGCGAGTGAGCCGGAAATAGCTCAAGATCTTCAGTCGCTCGGCGGGAAAATATTGCGCTTAAATCTTGATGGTTCTATTCCAATTGATAATCCCTTTCGAAATTCCTATGTTTACAGTTACGGGCATCGTAATCCGCAAGGACTGACGTGGGGGGCGGATCGTACTCTTTACGCCAGTGAGCACGGCCCATCAGCTCACGATGAGATCAATAAAATTTTACCTGGGAATAATTATGGCTGGCCAATAATAGTTGGTGCTGAAACGAGGGCAGGGATGGAACAGCCTCTCTTTCAATCGGGAGACGATACGTGGGCTCCGTCGGGAATGGCCTTCTATAAAAACAAGCTTTATGTTGCGACATTAAGAGGAAATGCTGTTCGCGAATTTGATCTTGAGAAAAAAACAACCCGCCTGGTCGTAACTGGCTTAGGACGCATACGTGATGTATGGATAGAGGGAGACATTCTTTATTTCGTTACAAATAATACGGATGGCAGAGGAACGCCAGCTGAAAATGATGATAAGCTGTATAAGCTCGAGCTGTCGGGTGAAGCGATAGGATTATAAAAGTTCCATGTGAAACAATGCAAAAAAGGAGTAAATGGCCGGTTCGGCCTTTTACTCCTTTTTTGTGTTTTAGGAAACTATAGATTTCAAAGTTGTAAATAACTATTGCACGGTTAGACTCGTCCAGCTCCAGCGCCCAGCTCCTAGTGGACTTCGCCCACCTCCCTACGATAAGTCAACATCGAATCGCTATCGCTCTTCGTGTTTCCTTTATCTCAGTCGATGTTCTCCAGTCCATACGGAGCTACCCGGGCGCTTGCGCTTTTGTTCCTAATCCATGCATGATGAATTGAACCGTTCGTTCGATTTCGAGTTCGTCATCCCAATCCATTTCAGGGAACAGCAGATAACGCCCAATTAAATGACCGAGGATGGAAGTAGCCATAAACCTTACAACGCTATAAGGAGGAAGATTAATAATGCTCCCGTTTTCCTGATAGTACTCAACGATCCCCTTAAGACGACCATATACCTTTGGCAGAATATGGGCTTTAAATTGAGCTTTCAACTCTGGTTGAAAAGGGATCTCCTGCAGTAAAATTCTAAATAAGCTGAGGTTTTCCTGTAAAAATTTTTGCCGGTTTACGATCATTGCTCTAAGGAAATCTTCATAGCGCTCATACTTCGTATTCAGGACTTTATTGAAATCGTTGATGATGAACGGAGCAAGAAACTTCGCCATTGTTGGGGCGACAATTGCCATCAGTAAGTCTTTCTTCGTTTTGTAATGCCGAAATATCGTACCTTCTGCTACCCCTGCTTTTTTGGCAATTTCGTTTGTTGAGGTGGCAGCGTACCCTTTTTCTGAAAAGGTTTCAATTGCTGCAAGCAAAATTTGCTTTTGCTTTTCCGTTAAGTCCTCAGAATCCTCCAGCAATTGCTGCAACATCAAGTCTTGATCGGACATGATCCCGACTCCTTCTACGTCTTTATTTATTAATTTTTTCAAAAATAAACCGGATTAAACCTTCCGATATTTTTTTAGGGCAAAAATATTGAGGGTGATAAACAGCAAGGAAAATCCACTAAGAATAAGCAGGTCTTGGTAAATTGTTCCCCACCCCAACCCTCTAACCATTACGTCACGAAGTGCATTAGCAGCATAATAAAGCGGTGTGCCCACCCCAACCCAGCTAAGCCATTCGGTAATCGTCTCTAGATTAAACAATCCAGAGAAGAAGAGTTGTGGAACAACCACTAACGGGATAAATTGGATCATTTGCAGTTCATTATTCGCAAACGCAGATAATAATGTCCCGAGCGTAAGGGCTGAGAGAGACAGCAGTAAAATAATCAGCAATACATAACCGAATGTTCCAGCCATTTGCATGTCTAAAATATAGATGGCATACCATGCGATGATGGTTGCTTGTATCATCGTAAATAATCCAAATCCTAAAACATAGCCAATGACAATTTCCCATTTTCGGAGTGGGCTTGATAACAGGCGTTCCAGCGTTCCACTTGTCCGTTCACGTAAAAACGAAACACCGGCGATCAGGAAGACAAAAAAGAAAACGAAAAATCCGAGTAAAACGGGCCCGAAATAATCAAATTGCCCCATGTCGGACGAACCGTGTAAATAGATGACTTCAGCCTCTTTCACGAGACCTTGTGCCTGTAAAGGTTTAAACGATGTTTGGACCCATTTCATGACCGCACCGTTTATTGACGGGTCACTACCTTCTAAAGTGATGGACGGTTTCCCGTCAGCAAACTCAATATAGCCATCTATTTCTCGATTTTCTAATGCTGTATTTGCTAGTTTAGTTGTTTCATATTCTGTAATTTTTGCATCATCTAAGTTAAGTTGATCTTGCACTGGACTAGGAATTCCGACTAGTCCTATCTTCGGTTCATATGGGTCACCATTAAATACTAGGTTCAGCATCGTTAATATTAGGATAGGAGCCATAATCATAAGCGCCATCGTCCGTTTATCACGTACAAATTGACGCAGTATTCTTATTACCAGGGCCTTAATTCTCATGATGTGCACCTCCGTAAGCAAGGAATGCGTCCTCAAGCGTTAAAGTGTTCGTGTTTTGCTTCAATTCCTCAGGAGTCCCGACGGCGATTAATTCCCCGTTTCGAATCATCCCAAGCCGGTTGCATTTTTCTGCTTCATCCATAACGTGTGTGGTTACGATAATCGTTACCCCTTTTTTATTGAGCTGATAAAAGCTATCCCAAATGCTCTTTCTTAATAGAGGATCGATTCCGACTGTAGGTTCATCCAGAATGAGGAGCTCAGGCTCGTGAAGGAGAGCGGCTGCTAGTGAGAGCCGGCGCTTCATCCCACCGGAATAATTAAATACGAGCTTATTTAAATCGTCGTGCAAATTGACGATCTCCATAACCTCTTTAATTCGTGTCTCCTGTTGTTTGCCCTTAAGTCCATAAAGAGAGGAGAAGAATTGTAAGTTTTCCTTGGCTGACAGTTCACCGTACAGGGCGTCGGACTGAGCCATGTAGCCGATCCGCTCCATCAAGGCTAAGGACGGCATTTTTTTGTTAAATACATAGTTCTCCCCTGTACTTGGAGTATCAAGCCCGGCTAACTGCTTAACTAATGTTGTTTTTCCCGCACCGGAAGGTCCGAGGAATCCGAAGATCTCCCCTTTTGTAATCTCTAAATTTACATCCTTTAAAACCTGTTGTTTTCCAAATGATTTTGACACGCCACAAATAGAAACAATATTTTCTTGTTTACCCATTGGTTGCCACCTCGATTTAGTAAAGTGAGTAATCACTCACTTAGATCATAAACAAAAAACGGCTTTGTGTAAAGTGAGTAATCACTCATTTTTGTAATATAATTGGCTGTTGCTAAGGTCTTTGTTTAACTGCTGGCAACCCCATCAGCCTTTTGTACTTCGATTTCGAGAATCTTTTCGATCGTATAACCTTCTTTTTTTAATGTGAAAGTGGCCGTGTAGGTTCCTGACATGGTGAGTTTAGCTCTCCCCGTATATACGCCATCCTTACCTTCTTTTAATCTTAAATTGACAGAGCCATGGTCCATTGCAGGCATTTCTAGGTGGGCTTTTGCGCTTATATCCGTAACCGGTTTGTTTTCCTCGGTTACGATAATTTCAATCGTCGATTCCTCCCCCTGCTTAAATTGAACAGTCTTCGTTAAGTTTACTTCCCAATTTTCCCCGGCACTACAGCCAGCAAGTAAAAAAATGGAACAAATAATCGTTACAGCAATAATTTTCTTTAACATGGTGTCCTCCTATCCAGTTAGCAAAATTAAATTATCTTTGTTCAATTTTAACCGTAAATGGAAAATTTCACACATCATAAATATTATTCCAGTATTTTATTTGTGATGAGTTTAATGACAAGCAATCACCGACTGTGAGTTTACTCACTTAATTAACCGGTTTCATTCGTTATTATAGAAATAATGAGGTACAGGGAAGGAATGATGAAATGAGCAATAAGGCAATCGACTCCCATTTGGCCATTGAAAAAGGATTTTTAGTAGAAGAGTTTTTGGGCAAGATTGATGTATTTAAAAATCTACCCAAAAAAACAGTTCACCTACTAGATAAACGGATCATGAGGAAGGGATACAAAAAAGGAGAACAGATCATTTCTGAGTTTGAGGAAGCGAGAGGCGTATTTTTTGTCCATTCGGGAATTGTCAAATTAACGAAGCAGGATGAACAAGGAAATGAAATCATTGTCTGCATTAAGAAAAAAGGTGAGATTTTTGCAGAAGCTTGCCTATTTAATCAAAATGCAAACCTTTACCCCGCTACAGCAAGGATGGTTCAAGAGGGAGAAGTATACTTTCTAAATACTGACGATCTAGAAGCTGAGCTAATGAAGTCTCCTGAAATGGCCGTTCAAATCATCCGCTATATGAGTGAACAGTTAAGAGATTTTACATCGATTTTAAGAGATATGGCTTTGTTAGATGTTTACACCAAAACAATGAAAACACTAGAACGGCTTGCGGAAAAGTTTGGTGCCAACCATTGTAACCGAGTCCATATCGAAATTCCATTAACAGTACATGAATTTGCTTCATTGGTCGGAACATCACGTGAGAGCATCAGCAGGGTTTTTTCAAGATTGAAAAAGGATGGGGTAATTGATGTACAAGGCAAGAAAATCATTATCCTCGATTGGTGCCATTTTTGTTCGCTCACTCATCAAAAGTTTTAAGTGATTCAGTAAACAGTAAAGCCTGTCAAGCAAATGTGACAGGCTTTTTGTTGTTCAGTTCTCAAATCTTCTCGTTTAGGCATTCTTTTAATTTATTCAAAGCGATAGGCCCAAAATCGTTCGTAGAGCCAGCGTGTAATGATTTCAGGGTCATTTTCATTTAGCTTATCTAACATATCGGCAGCCATTAATTGTGTTTGTGATAAGTGGGCTTTAATGGCATTTACTTTGATTTCGGCAACAGTTGTAACGTTATTAACGATATCTGGCTCCCCAATTTCTGCTTCACAGTTTTTGGAAAATGCTACACAGTGAAGCTTTGGTCGTTGATTTTCCGGCAGCATACCAACGGCGGCCACAACAGCCGCACCTGTGGCATCATGATCAGGATGAACGGAATAGCCTGGATAAAATGAAATAATCAGTGATGGATTTACCTCCTTTATCAGAGCTGAAACCATTTCGATTAGCTTATTCTCATCTTCAAACTCAATCGTCTTATCCCGGAACCCCATCATCCTTAAATCACTAATTCCAAGGACGTTAGCCGCATTTTGCAATTCTGTTTTTCGGATTTTAGGCAGTGATTCACGAGTGGCAAAGGGCGGATTTCCCATGTTCCGTCCCATTTCTCCAAGCGTTAAACATGCATATGTAACCGGCGTTCCATTTTGAACGTGAAGGGCAATTGTCCCGGAAACTCCAAACGCTTCATCATCAGGGTGCGGAAAAATCACCAAAAGTTGTCTTTCTTTTTCCATTTGGAAAACTCCTTTCCATATCTATTCGAACGGCGTAGGACTTAACTCAAGGGCTACGGCGAGTTTTCCTTGACTATCATGTCCGGCTAATAATAGCCTTTGTTCGTCGTCAATTTCAAAATGGGTAATCCCCTCTGCATAGACCCACCCTATCGAAAGCTTAAGCCCGACACGGTAGGGACCACTGCCAACTATTTTTCCGCTTTCGTACTGAATCAAGGCATTGCGGATATAGGCTCCCGCAGAGAAAAACGATTCATTATGATGAGATGCATAGGCTCCATTGGTTGTTTCAAGGTGGAGGTACACATCTTGATTCACGTAACGATTAATGGCTTCCTGAACCTTCTCTGGGATCACTTTCTCCATAGAAAATCATCTCCTTTCTGTTTAACAGTGTCGATATCAACACACATTATTTATATTGATTCAATGGCGTATCTCAATATTACTAAAAACAATATAGATTTGCGAAAAATTAACACCTCTAAAAAAACAGAGCCTAATGTAGGCTCTGTGTATCCGTTATATTTATTCATTAGATAACTGCTCTGCTTCTAATCGACCTGCGCCATAAGTGCGGTAGGCTTTGTGCATGGTTGGACCTACATATTCATTTAATTTAAATCCGTACCGAATTGCTTCGGTAATAAAATCTTTTGCCACTTTAACCGCTTCTTCAACGCTTTTCCCTTTGGCTAATTCTGCAGTAATGGCAGCTGAGTAGGTACAGCCCGCTCCATGAATATAGGTCGTGCTGATTCGGTCAGATTCTAATAATTGGAAAGTGGTTCCGTCATATAAAAGGTCAACGGCTTTTTCGTGCTCAAGCTTGCTGCCTCCTTTGATTAGCACAAACTTAGCTCCTAAATCATGGATTTTAACAGCGGCTTCTTTCATAGCATCAATGGTGCGAATCGCCTTTGTTTTTGCAAGTTGGGACGCTTCGAAAAGATTGGGAGTTACCACTGTAGCTCGAGGGACGAGAATCTCTCTAAGTGCGTCCGCCGTTTCAGGATGCAGGACTTCATCCTCCCCTTTACATACCATGACTGGGTCAATCACTACTCGATCTAATTTTAACTTATCTATTTTTTTGGCAGCGAGCTCAATAATCTCCACAGAACCAAGCATCCCGGTTTTCATTGCATCAATCCCAATAGAAAGTACGGTTTCAAGCTGAGCTTCCAACGTTTCAATGGCAATCGGGAATACATTATGGTGCCAATGGTTTTTTGGATCCATTGTTACAATCGTTGTGAGAGCGGTCATTCCGTAGACTCCGAGTTCTTGAAACGTTTTTAAATCAGCCTGAATTCCTGCTCCCCCACTTGTATCAGAACCAGCAATCGTTAACACCTTTTTCATTGTCATATTAAGTCCTCCTTAATAAATACCAGATCAATATGGAACAAAATTCCTACCTTTTATTATACCAATATAAATATAATACGATAACTTTTAGAAGTATTATTGAATATGCCTGTTTTTGATTGGAGCGGAAATCAACAGACAAGTGTAACATAGCCTATTTATAAAAAAAGTTAATAAAAATGTCAAAAATATGTCCGAAACGTGAGAAAAGTTACTGTGAATATTTAGAACAGATATTAAGATAAAAAAGCAAGTATTTATCGTTATTCTTATTATTTTCTTATTAAAGATTGTTATTGTGGTAGTTCACAAATTGTCCAAGAAAATGACAAGATTTCGATAAACCTTTGTCACAATGCAAGCGCTAACAGCGACTGTTTTTCGTGTACATTTAACGTAGAGACTAGTTTATTCTATTTCCCTAGTGTTTAACGTGAATCTTCCTGCTGTGATTTATGTCGCAGAACGTATAATATCGAGTCTCTAAAATGTAAAAGGGAAACAATTCAGTAAATCCCGGAAGGTTCCAAGTGCCAGAAAGGGGTGGATTATGAACAGAAAAGGTTGTCCAGAGGAATATCCAATTACATTAATTGTCAATGGATTTGAAATAGCTGTTTTTCAATTAACAAACTCTGATCTCGTTGATTGGGCGTTTGGTTATCTTTTTTCAGAAGGACTAGTTGAAAAGGTTGACGACGTGATTGAAGTCCAAGTGAATGAAGAAAAGGGAACCATTAACGTAAGTCTTAATGAGGCTTTTGATGAGGAGATCTTTTTTTCTAAGAAAAAGCATTATACAGCAGGATGTGGAAGAGGAGTTACCTTTTTTTCAATGACTGATGTTAAGAGCTTTGATAAGGTAAATTCACCACAAACCTATCCGTTAAGCTATTTATTAAAGAAGCGAAGTCAGTTTGCTCAAAATTCGCCAATGTATCTGGAATCAGGCGGTATGCATGGAGCCTGCATTGTTCAAGAAGATGGTAGCATTGTTATTCGTGAGGATATCGGACGTCATAACGCAGTTGATAAAATCATTGGTTATGCTTTAAGAAACCGTCTGAATCCTGAAAAACTGATTCTTTTAACGACGGGCAGAGTTTCATATGAAATGCTCTCAAAAGCAGCAAAATACGGTTTTGCAGTTATAGGGTCACGTACAGCTGCTACAAAACAAGCTGTTCAACTAGCAAAATATTTAAATATCGAAGTCATAGGTTATTTGCGAGGAAAGATGTCCATTTCCTATACCTCGTTTGGCAGAGTAATTAATGACCTTGAGGAAAGAAAAGTTGGGGGTTCTTCCTATTAATTAGGGTTTTATAGATGTTTTATACAAGATGTGGAGGGGGCTAGAAAGATGGATTTTACAAGAAGACAATTTTTGAAATTGTCCGGTGCTACAGCTGTAACAATGGCTGTGGTAGAGCTTGGCTTTGATGATAAAAAAGCGAAAGCAAGCACAAAAGAATTTAAGATTGCAGCTTTAAAACCGACACCAACCATCTGTCCATTCTGTGGAGTGGGCTGCGGTATCCTTGTTTATGCAAAGGATGATGATGTCGTATATACAGAGGGAGATCCGGACAATCCGATCAACGAAGGTACCCTTTGTAGTAAAGGGACTGCGCTTCGTCAGGTTTATACTTCTGAAAAGCGTGTGAAAAAACCTATGTATCGCAAGGCAAAGGGCGATAAGTGGGAAGAAGTAGAATGGGATTGGGCTCTAACTAAGATCGCAGAAAAAATAAAAGAAACTCGCGATCGTACATTCGTCCCACAACTAAATGGCGTCACAGTTAACAAGGTTGAATCGATTGCGAGCATGGGTGGAGCAGCGCTTGATAACGAAGAGGTTTATCTATTAAGTAAATTAATGCGCGCAGGTTTAAACTTAACGTATATCGAACACCAGGCCCGAATATGACACAGCTCAACGGTTGCCGGTCTGGCACCTACAGTTGGTCGTGGAGCAATGACAAATCATTGGATTGACTTAAAAAATACAGATGTAGCGTTAATCATGGGCGCAAACCCTGCTGAAAACCATCCAATTTCATTTAGATGGTTAACAAAAGCAAAAGAACGCGGCGCGAAGATTATTTCAGTTGACCCAAGATTCACAAGAACATCGAGTCAGGCTGATATTTATGCCCCAATTCGTTCCGGCGCTGATATCGCATTCTTAGGCGGAATGATTAATTATATCCTAGAAAACAAGCTGTACCATGAAGAATACGTTATCAATTACACGAATGCTTCTTTGATCGTTACAGATGACTACACCTTCGAGGACGGTATTTTCAACGGTTACGATGAAAATACAAGAAGCTATGACAAAACTAAGTGGACATTCAAGAAGGATGAACAAGGGGTTTTAATTCGTGATAATACCCTTCAAGATCCTCGCTGTGTGTTCCAAGTAATGAAGAAACACTATTCAAGATATGATATCAATACTGTTGTGGAAGTAACTGGTACACCTAAGGAAGATTACTTGAAGGTTGTAAAAGCATTTGCTGAAACTGGTAAGCCAGGTAAAGCTGGAACCATTATGTATGCAATGGGTACGACACAGCATACCGTTGGTTCACAAAACGTACGCGCGTACGGTATTATCCAGCTTCTTCTTGGAAACCTTGGTTTACAAGGCGGCGGTATCAACGCAATGCGTGGAGAGTCTAACGTTCAAGGTTCTACTGACTTTGGATTATTATACAACAACGTAAACGGATATATGGAGACACCAACTTCAACACCTGAGGAAGCAACATACAAAGGATTTTTAGAGAAGGTAACTCCTAAATCCGGTTATTGGACAAACAAGCCGAAATTCTACACAAGCATGCTTAAAGCTTATTATGGTGATAACGCTACAGCGGCTAATGAATTTGGTTACCACTTCTTACCGAAATTAACACCGAAAAAAGATTACTCTCATATGAGAATCTTTGATGCGATTTATAAAGGTGAAATTGAAGGCTTAATGATGTTTGGAACAAACCCAGTAGTAGGTGGACCAAACTCAGGAAAAGAGCAAGAAGCGTTAAGTAAATTAAAATGGATGGTGGCTGTTGACCTTTGGGAAACAGAAACATCTGCATTCTGGCAAGAAGAGGCTGGTTCAAGACCTGCTTCCATTGATACAGAGGTATTCTTCTTACCGGCGTGTTCATCGTTTGAGAAAGAAGGGTCTATTTCGAATAGTGGACGCTGGATGCAATATCGCTGGCAGGCGCTTAAGCCAAAGCATGAGTCTAGAGGCGATTTAGAAATTATTCATGAGTTAGCTCTTAAATTAAAAGAAGTGTACAAGAACGATAGCAGCCCTTCAGCAGCTGCAATCAATGCTATGACTTGGAATTATGGTGAAGGCGAGCATATTGACATTGATCTTGTTGCACGTGAAATCAATGGTTATGAAACAGCAACGAAGAAACTAGTACCAGGTTTTGCAAAGCTTATGGATGATGGATCTACTGTAAGTGGATGCTGGATCTATTCTGGTTTTTATCCTGAAGAAGGAAAGAACCTGTCCAAGCGTCGTGATAATAAAGACACAGGAAATGGCAACTATTTAAATTGGTCCTTTGCTTGGCCAGCCAACCGCCGT
Organism: Neobacillus terrisolis; assembly: GCF_051233475.1. NCBI lineage: Bacteria > Bacillati > Bacillota > Bacilli > Caryophanales > Bacillaceae > Neobacillus > Neobacillus terrisolis. The sequence goes on from NZ_JBKFGH010000013.1 coordinate 82,093, forward strand.
GTTCTTGGAAACCGTTGTGCAGCTAAGCCGGATGGAACTCCATGGTCAACTGCAGAAGGCAAAGCGGTCATTTGGTGGGATCCAGCTCAAAACCTATGGGTTGGTAATGATGTTCCTGACTTCCCTAAGGATCGCGCTCCAGAAGCTCCTGGCGGAAAAGATGCATACTTCATGAACGCAACAGGTCTTGGAGGACTGTATGCACCAATGAATGAAGGACCGTTCCCAGAGCACTATGAGCCATACGAAAGCCCTGTTTCAAATGCATTCTCATCTGTTCAATTAAACCCTGCCACCAAATTTGGTGTTGAAGAGTTCATGACTCAAGGGGATGCTTCAAAGTATCCGGTTATCGCAACAACCTATCGTGTTCCTGAGCATTGGCAATCAGGTGCCATGACTCGTAACCAGCCATGGTTAGCCGAAGTTGCAGCGCACATGTTTATTGAGATCAGTGAAGAATTGGCGAAAGAGCGAGGCATTAAAAACAAAGATAGAGTTTTAATTACTTCAGCTCGTGGCGAAATAGAAGCATATGCAATGGTAACAAAACGATTTAAACCGTTTAAAATTAAGGGTAAAACCGTTCACCAAGTGGGTATGCCTTGGAACTTTGGTTACAAGGGTATCGCAAAAGGCGGCATTGCAAACCGTCTAACACCGCATATTGGGGACGCCAATACGAATATTCCTGAGTATAAAGCATTCCTTTGCGATGTTAGGAGGGCAAAATAATGGCGACAAAGTACGTTAAACTAGTTGATGTTACAAAATGTGACGGCTGCCGCGCCTGTATGGTTGCCTGCAAAAACTGGAATGACCTACCGGCAGAGCCTGAACCATTCCAAGGAAGCAATCAATCTCATGCAAAGGTAACGGCTCATACATGGAATGTCCTTGAATTCATCGAACACGAAAATTCAAAAGGAAATTTAGACTATTTATTCCGCCACTCTGCATGCTTCCACTGTCATGAAGCTGCTTGTGAAAAAGTTTGTCCTGAAGATGCAATTAGCTACACTGAATTTGGTTCCGTTGTAGTAGATCAAGATAAGTGTGTGGGCTGTGGATATTGTGTTCAGAACTGTCCGTTTGATGTTATCTCTTTAGCAACTTACAAGGATAAAGCAGGCAAGGAATATCGTAAGGCTTCAAAATGTACCTTGTGTACAGATCGAATTGAGGAAGGTTTACAACCTGCTTGTGTAACCACATGTCACCCAGGTGCAATGGAATTTGGTGAAGAAGCGGAAATGCTTAGAAAAGCTGAAAAGCGTTTAGCTGAAGTCAAAGGAAGATATCCAAATGCAATGATCTACAACCCAGATGGTGTAGGCGGAACAAGTACAATCTACTTGTTAGCTGAAAAGCCATCCGTGTATGGTCTTCCAGAAAAACCAAAGGTTCCGACTTCTGCAGTTCTTTGGAAGGATTACGCACAACCACTAGGTAAAATGATGATTGGTGCAACTACGATGGGCGTATTAGGATTGTTTGTATCCTATAAATTATTTAATAAAGATAAAGAGCATGAAGAGGTTGGAGGTGATAGCCATGAGTAATCCAAAAGGACCTCAAGTAATAGTTAGACGTTTTTCGAAGGCGTTCGTTTGGGCGCATGCTATCAATTTCTTTTCTTTCTTAGCGTTATATATTACGGCATTGCCAATGTATACTGAGGCCTTTGACTGGCTTTATCCAGTTCTTGGTGGACCAGCAAATGCACGATTGCTGCACAGAATATTTGCGGTAGTGTTTATCACTCCAACATTCATCTGGTTTATTTGGGACCGTAAAGGCTTATTCCGCTGGTTCAAAGAAATCGTTACTTGGAAAAAGCGCGATATTGAATGGTTTAAAGAATCAGGTAAAGAACTTACAGGATTTAAATTTAAGCATGTTTCACAATCTTTCTTTAATGCAGGGGAAAAAATTAACTCTTGGATTCAGATTGTGACAGCAACGTTAATTATCGGATCAGGATTCACGATTTGGTTCCCACAATACTTTCCAAAGTGGGCAACACAGTGGGGCTATTTCTTCCATAGTGCCAGCATGGGTCTTGCCATTGCAGTAGTGGTTGGTCATATTTACATGGCAGCGGTCCACAAGCATTCAGCTCCTGGTTTTAAAGGAGTTGTAACAGGAAAAGTTCCTGCATGGTGGGCAAAGAGCCACTATGGTGACTGGTATGATGAAGAAGTGCGCAAAGGTAACTTCCCTGATATCGAAGATCCGCACAAAGATGAGCACAAAGGCGCTTAAAAATATAGCGGAAGTGTTGAATTAAGGGTTAATTCCTAAAGAAGCACAAATAATAATAGTTGAATGGCTGTCTGTAAAAGGACAGCCATTCCCTTTAAAAATGAAAGAGGTGCAGCTTATGAAGACATCTGTTGTATCAAAAGAATATCTCAATCTGCAAAAAGAAATCATCGAGCTTCAAGACCAATGGAAATCAGCAATTAATCCGGATTCAGTTAAGCCAAACTTTGAACAAGCTGCAGTAGAAACAGGTGTGCCACTAGCCGCTTTCACGGCGGTGGATTTTGATATTTCACTATTTTTACAGTGGTTAAAGGATTTGAAAGACGTTTTAATAAAAAGCAATCCAAATATTGAACAACAATTTGCAGTTATAGAAGATGTAGTAGATGAAAAAGTTGCGGAGCGCTGGCTTGAAGAGGCATTTGCGATTAACCACCTCTACTTTCATGAATTTGCAGAGGCACACCAAGTGGAGCAATGGCTCCCACAGTTTTTGGCCGAAACAATCTTGCGCCCATACTTGCAGGTCATTGCCGAGAAAGCCCAGCCAAAACTTAATACAGAAATGAAAGTCGTTCCTGGTTGTGGATGTCCTGTTTGCGGTGAACCAGTCCGTTTAGGACAAATTGAAGGGAAAGGGCAAAAGGTTCTTCATTGCCCACGCTGTTCAGCTTATTGGTTAGATAAAAAAATCTCCTGTTCTCATTGTGGGAACAACGATCATGAAACGATTCAGTTTTTGACGATTGAAGGAGATGCCTCTTCGCAAATTCACGTTTGTGAAAAATGTAAAGGGTATACTAAAGTAATCGATACGAGACAACATATCTCAAAGCCAGCCATTACATTGCTTGACTTGAACACGATCCACCTTGATTATATTGCCCAGGAAAAGGGCTATAAGGTTACTGGTGACAACACCGGTCAAACAAATTAATTATCGTAATAAAGTTTTTGAGTTATAGTTTAAAATAGAAACAAACTTAGAAAAAAGCAGGTGCTGTTCATGAAAGCTGGAGCCATTATTTTGTCAGGGGGAAAGTCCAGTCGAATGGGGACGAATAAAGCCCTTCTGAAATTAAAGGATAAGCCGAATATTGAAAGAGTCAAAGATGAGCTAAGCACGCTTGTTGATGACATCATTTTAGTAGCGAATGAACCTGACACCTATCAATTTTTAAAGCTTAAAACTGTGAAGGACGAATATCCTGGACAAGGGCCATTAGCGGGGATCCATGCCGGTCTTAAGGCTTCTCGTCATGATATAAATTTAGTTGTGGCATGTGATATGCCATTTGTTACGGCAGATCTTGCTCGTATTCTGTTAGAACGTGCTGAAGGATATGATGCCGTTATTCCAGTTATTAACGGGAGGCAACAACAACTTTTTGCGGTCTACCATAAAGGAATTTTGCAAGAAATAGAGAAGTGTATGAAGGGGGATAATTTTGCGATTAAGCATATGCTCGATCCGTTTAATGTCCTCTATATATCTGAATTTGATTTTCATGAACATTCTACTGAAAGTTTAGAACGTATTTTTTTTAACATGAATCGTCCCGAAGAATATGAACATGCAAAAAAATGGGTCGAAAAGGGAGAATAGCTTTTTTCATCGTCAGAGAAAGGGTGTTGGGGAAAAGTGGAATTTTTCAAAGTTAAAACAGTCGAGGAGACCTTTTCCTTAATCGATAGGATGATTGCTAAGATTGGGGAAACAGAAAATAGACCAATTGCGGATGCCCTCCATTATGTGCTCGCTAAACCAGTAATGGCAAAGGAAGATGTTCCAGGCTTTGATCGCTCAACGGTTGATGGTTATGCCGTAAATGCAAAGGACACATTTGGAACTTCTGAAACGATGCCGGGCTTCTTAACAGTAGTTGGAGAAGTTAAAATGGGTGAACAAGCGGTAAAACCGGTAGGCCGGGGCGAAGCGATCTATGTTCCAACAGGTGGAATGATTCCCCCTGGAAGTGATAGTGTCATCATGATCGAGCATTGTGAGGATTTGAATGGACTTTTAAACACTTATAAGCAAATTGCACCAGGTGAGAATATTATTCGAGCTGGTGAGGATATAAAAGCTGGCGCTGTTGTTCTTGATGCCGGAGTCAAACTTCGACCACAGGAATTGGGGGCACTCGCCTCATTAGGTATTACGGAAGTAGAAGTTTTCCGTCGTTTGAAGGTCGCTTATCTTTCCTCTGGTGATGAAATTGTCCCATATCAAACAGAAAAGCTAGAGGTTGGCCAAATCCGTGATATTAACTATTTAACGATATCTGGTCTTGCCAAAGAATGGGATATGGATGTTATATATGGTGGAATTGTTCCGGATGATTTTGCTGTTTTTTCTAAGCAGGCACGAGAATTATATGAGCAATCAGACTGCTTAATTTTATCTGGAGGAAGCTCTGTCGGTGCAAAGGATTATACGACAGAAGTGATTCAATCTTTAGGGGACCCTGGCGTATTTGTTCACGGTATCTCAATTAAGCCAGGCAAGCCGACGATTCTATCCGTTGCGAACGGAAAGCCGGTGATAGGTCTTCCAGGTCACCCCGCTTCAGCGATGATTATCTTTCGTTTATTTGGAGAGCGTATTCTCCGAATCCTTCAAGGGGAAAAAATCGACCGTAAACCAGATCGGATTTTTGCTCGGATTACGAAAAATATTGCGTCCGCACCTGGCCGTTCTGATTATATACGCGTCCGATTATTTGAAAAAGAGGGTGAATGGTGGGCCGAGCCGATTATCGGCAAGTCCGGTTTGATCACAACTCTTGTAAAAAGTGACGGGATTGTCGAAATTGGTTCAGAAAAAGAAGGGATATCCCAGGGGGACTACGTTCCTGTTTTGCAATCAAGATAAGGGGGAGCCGAAAGTGGAAGGAAAAAGATACAATCGCAAAATCTATTTAGAAGATAAACCTAGAGAGCAAGCAAAGAATGAGCTGCTGGAAGCGTTTGTGCTTCCTTTAGAAAAGGAACTCATTCCAACCATCGGCTCCCTCGGGCGAGTGACGGCTGAGCCGATATTCGCAAAAGTTTCGATGCCGCATTACCATGCTTCGGCAATGGATGGAATTGCTGTGAATGCAGAAGATACATATGAAGCACATGAGCAAAATCCCCTCCGTTTAACGAGAGGTGAGCAGTTTGTTTATGTCGACACCGGGAATGCAATCCCTTCACAATTTAATGCCGTTATTATGATTGAATATGTTGATATCATTGATGAGAATACGATCGAAATCATAGAACCGGCAACACCGTGGCAACATATTCGCCCAATCGGCGAGGATATTACCCAAGAAGAGATGCTGTTTCCACAAGGCCATATTTTACGTCCGGCCGATTTAGGGGTACTATTGGCTGCTAAAATTATTGAAGTGCCAGTAGCAAAAAAACCAGTTGTGACCATCATCCCTACTGGAAACGAGCTTGTTTCTGCAGATGACTCGTTGGCGTCCGGCCGTATTATTGAATTTAACGGGACGGTTTTTTCAAGCTTTGTTAACGAATGGGGCGGCGAGCCTAATCTTCATGACATCGTAAGAGATCAGCCTGAAAAAATTAAGGATGCGCTGTTAAATGCAGTTGAAACCTCGGACATTGTTGTCATAAACGCTGGCTCATCAGCTGGCTCGAAGGATTACACTGTACATATTTTTGAAGAGATCGGAACTGTATTTACCCACGGAGTTGCAACTCGGCCAGGGAAACCGGTTATTTTAGGGAAAATTAACGATAAAGTGGTCGTTGGTGTTCCAGGTTATCCTGTTTCCGCTTATCTCGCTCTAGAATGGTTTGTAAGACCACTTATTTGCAAGTATTTGCAAATACCTGAACCAAAACGACAGACGATACAAGTCAAGCTTGGTCGCCGCATTGTCTCCACCATGGGAGCGGAAGACTTTGTTAGAATGAATATCGGCTATGTGAACGGACAATTTATTGCTAATCCGCTAACGCGAGCAGCAGGAGTTACCATGTCCTATGTTAGGGCAGATGCACTTTTGATTGTACCTCCTGATCAGCTTGGCTACGAACAAGGAGAGGTCGTTGAGGTCGAGCTGTTGAAGCCATTGGAGGAGATTAAAAACGCGATTGTCTTCAGTGGAAGCCATGATCTAACAATTGATCTATTATCCTCAAACCTTAAAAAACAGCGGACTGAAATGAAAATAGTTTCTTCCCATGTTGGGAGCATGGCCGGCATCATGGCTATTAGAAAAGGGGAAGCCCACGTAGCGGGTATTCATTTGCTTGATCCGGAAACGAAAGAATACAATGTTTCCTATGTGAAAAGAATGCTGGGGGATCAAGAGGTTGTGATCTACCCGTTTTTAAAACGAACTCAAGGCTGGATGCTGCCGCAGGGAAATCCTGATGGAATTGCTTCAGTACACGATATTGCTGAAAAAAATATTCATTATGTTAATCGCCAAAAGGGCGCGGGTACGAGAATTTTATTTGATTTATTGTTAAATGAAGCGGATTTGTCACCGGAGAGAATAACAGGTTATGATCGTGAAATGTTTTCCCATTTAGCCGTTGCCGCTGAGATTAAGGGAAGTGAACATTCCGCGGGGCTTGGAATATACCCTGCTGCAAAAGCGATGGGCTTGGATTTTATTCCGGTCGGGGATGAGTCATACGATTTGTTGATGACGAGAGCTTTTTTTGAAAGTGAACAAGGAAACTGGCTTATCTCGGTGATTCAGAGCGAGAGCTTTAAAGCGGAGGTCGAGCAAATCGGCGGTTATGCAGTAGTCGACCACCCCGAGCCAATCATTTTTCCGTAAAGCTATGTAAAAGTTCATTGTTTACCTTGATCATAATGTTGATTGGAGCGGAAGGCGCGAGACTCCTGCGGGAGAAGGTGTCACGGGAGACCCCACAGGCGCAAAGCGCCGAGGAGGCTCCCGGACTCCCCCGCGGAAAGCGAGCGCCTGAAGCGGAAATCAACAAGTTAACAAGCCTAACATAAAGAGTACTTCCAATTAAAATAGGTTATCAATCTATAACCTGATATTTAGGGGTGAATCAGCTATGAATTTTGAAATATCTAAAGAAAACATTGATATTCAATCGGTCATTAATAAAGTCGTTCAGCGTGATGCCGGTGCCATTACCACTTTTATTGGAACGGTCCGTGAAATGACAAAAGGGAAAAAAACACTCTATCTTATCTACGAGGCTTATGAATCAATGGCAGTAAAAAAATTGGAGCAAATCGGTTCGGAAATTATTGAACGTTGGCCGGGAACTCAAGTAGCGATAACACACCGTGTCGGCAGATTAGACATTACCGATGTAGCTGTTGTCATTGCGGTTTCAACACCACATCGTGCCGATGCCTATGAAGCGAATCGCTATGCGATTGAGCGAATTAAGGAAATCGTTCCAATCTGGAAAAAAGAACACTGGGAAGACGGAGAAAAATGGATTGGCAACCAACTAGAGACAGTATCATATCCAACCGGAAAACCAGAAGAGGGGGATTTGCGTGAATAAGGTTATGTTTTTTGCTCACCTCCGTGATACAGTCGGGGAAGAATTTATTACGTTGGAGCTTTCCGGTAAAACAATAGCTGATCTTAAACAAATCCTTGCTGAAAAATACCCGGTTTTGAAGTTGGATACGGTGATGACGGCCATTAATGAGGAATTTGCTGCTAATGATGAGGAAATTCACGAGGGTGATGTCATTGCTTTTATCCCGCCAGTAAGCGGTGGTTGATCCAAGGGAGGTACACACACGATGTCTGAACGATATTCACGCCAAACCTTATTCCCTCCCATCGGTTCAGGTGGTCAAGATAAGATTAGCAGTAAACATGTATTGATTATTGGAGCGGGGGCATTAGGATCTGGAAGTGCCGAAATGATCACAAGAGCTGGAATCGGTAAACTTACGATTATTGACCGTGATTATGTGGAGGCAAGCAACCTGCAGCGCCAGCAGCTGTATACCGAAGAGGATGTGCAGGAAAAACTTCCAAAAGCTGCAGCAGCAGAAAAGCGGTTGAAGGCGATTAATTCTGATGTAGAGATTCGGGCTATCATCGGCGATGCAACCGCTGAATTATTAGCTGAACTTGTTCCTGGTGTCGATTTAATTCTTGATGCAACTGATAATTTCGAAACAAGAATGACGATTAATGATATTTCTCAAAAATATAAAATCCCCTGGATTTATGGAGCTTGCGTAGGCAGCTTTGGGATGAGCTTTACCGTCATTCCGGGAGTAACACCTTGCTTAAACTGTTTATTAAAAGCAGTACCGATTCAAGGGATGACCTGTGATACGGGCGGAATCATTGCTCCTGCTGTACAAATGGTTATTGCTCATCAAGCTGCAGAGGCATTAAAGATTCTCGTTGAAGATTTTGATGCGTTACGGACAGGATTTGTCAGCTTTGATTTATGGCGAAATCAGTTTTCTACCATGAAAATGGGCAAAGCAAAGGACCCAAGCTGTTTATCATGCGGGGAACATCCAACTTACCCATATTTGGACAGCGAAAATATGACGAAATCAACGGTGCTTTGTGGAAGGGATACAGTTCAGATTCGTCCTCCAAAACAAGAACAGCTGGACTTATCACGCTTAGCAAACCAATTAATGTCTTTAGGCTATGGTGTAAAGGCGAACCCTTACCTACTATCAGTCGATTATGATGGAACAAGGATGGTCATCTTCGGAGACGGCCGTGCCCTAGTCCATGGAACAAAAGATCTAAACCACGCCAAATCCTTATACCAAAGGCTGCTTGGCTAACAGCAAAACTCGTATCCTTATACGGGTTTTTTGTTTTGGCTTTGTTAAAGAACATTGTTGATTTTGAGCAAGCTGTTGATTGGAGCGGAAGGTGCGAGACTCCTGCGGGAGAAGGTGTCACGGGAGACCCCACAGGCGCTAGGGCGCCGAGGAGAAGGAAAAGCGGAAGCGGCTTGCCCAGGGGCGACAGGCATAAGACGAGCCGGCAAGAAGGTCGTTCTTTGACCTTCTTGCCGGATTGGCTTATGACCCCGAGCCCCTAGCCGCTGTAGCTAGACAGGCTCCCGGACTCCCCCGCGGAAAGGGAGCACCTGCAGCGGAAATCAACAGCCACGTTTACAAAGCTTGTTTTTTATAAGCTAAGTATTGTGAAAATAAAAAACAAATGAGTTAGAATAGAGTCAGTTGTTCTTAGATAAATTCCGACGATAAATTCCCTGTTTCACGTGAAACAGACAAATTATTTACACCTAGCCATGCAGCCTGCAGAAAATGAGGTGAGTTCAAATGACAATCACGATTCAAAAACTATTACAAAAAATGGAACAAGAGCTAAAGGAAGCGAAAGCCTCCGCTTCACAATCGGAAATACGCGAAAAAATCCAAGCGATTAAAACCTTATGCGAGCTTGTCTTAGAAGAGCCTGTAAAAGAGAGAACCGTAACAGAAAAAAGTGCTCCCATTGCTAAGCCGCCGATGAGCAGCATAATAACGCAGCCGCTTAAGGTGGAAGATGACGAAGCAAACGGAGATTCATTGTTTGATTTTTAAGAGGGATGTTTAGGGAGATGACCGTTTACTCGGTTGAACATAAAGGATGGGGGATAATTATGAAAGTTTTTATTATTTTAGGAGCAATCAACGCCTTTTTATCTGTGGCTCTAGGAGCTTTTGGAGCTCATGGTCTAAAGGATAAGCTCGATCCGTATTATTTGGATATTTGGAATAAAGGTGTTCAATATCAAATGTACCACGCACTTGGCTTACTGGTTGTAGGGTTTTTAGTAGCTAAATTGCCAGCTAGTTCGTTAGTTTCAACTTCGGGCTGGTTAATGCTCGCAGGAATTGTATTGTTTTCCGGAAGCTTGTTTGTACTGGCACTAACGAAAATTAGTATTTTAGGAGCGATTACTCCTTTCGGTGGAGTTGCCTTTTTAGCTGCGTGGATTTTGATTATTGTAGCGGCAGTAAAATACTTATAGCTTATCAAAGTTGTAAATGAATGAAGCCCGAGCTTGTCGTAAAATAAGCTCGGGCTTTACTTTTATCGAGGAGGATATGATGCGAGCGCAGGACCTGCCCCAAAAGGATATTCATATTCGATTTCTTCGTCAAAGGTTGCATAGTCAAAATAGACCATCGGAATTAAGAAGCGCATTCCTGTTTGTGGATCAGACAGGATAAGGTGATCTCTCCCCGCAGCTTCAATGATCCCTTTAAATATTTTGGCATTCCATTCTCGATTATTTTCAAAAGTTGCATAAACAGTAACAAGCTTTCCTTTGTTTAAACGCAAAATATTTTCAATATATGACTCTTCAATCGGAAGCATGCCCGGAACCTGGGCTCCTGGAGCTTGCATTGGCTGAGGCTGAGGCTGAGTTGGTTGAAATCCAGTCGGCATCGGCGGAATTCCGCCGGATGCAGCTGGCGGGAAAGCTCCCTGTGCAGCAAAACTAGGCGCTTTACCAGTAAAACCGGGCATTTGACCGGGCATTTGCGGCATTGGTTGTGTCCCTGCTCCATAAGAGGAGTAAGCTTGCGGATATACTCTGTAATCCAAATAAGGATTTGAATAGCTCAATTAGTTTCCCTCCTAAAACCATATTTAATAAAATCACTAATTAAATAATATGAAGCGAATGGAAAAATATGAGTATTGAGTTTGGATTATCTCGATAATCGGATGTAATAATGAGGAATGTTTTTGAGGTTAACACAGCTTAAAAAACTCCCAGACTAGGTATCCGGGAGTTTTATTATTGTTAATTTACGTGTAAAAATTTACTAACCTGATCTTCTTTAAGTAAATTTCCAACGAAGAAAGAGCCAAATTCTCCGTACCGGGCACTTACTTCGTCAAAACGCATTTCATATACTAGCTTTTTAAATTGAAGAACATCATCGGCGAATAAGGTAACACCCCATTCGTAATCGTCAAAGCCGACAGAACCAGTGATGATCTGTTTTACTTTCCCAGCATACTTACGACCAATCATACCGTGGCTGCGCATCATATCGCGGCGGTCTTCCATCGGAAGCATATACCAGTTATCATTGCCTTGGCGTCGCTTATCCATTGGATAGAAGCAAACGTATTTTGATTTTGGCAAAATCGGGAAAAGACGAGCCAACACTTGAGGATTTTGATAAGGATCCTCATCTGCCGGAAGATAATTGCTCAATTCAACAACTGAAACATAAGAATGAGCTGGAATCGTATATTCAGCCAACTTAGTTTTATTGAATTCGGTTTCAATTTCATTTAATTCTTCCATTGTTGGGCGTAAAATCATCATCATAAAATCTGCTTTTTGTCCAACAACTGTATAAAGAGCATGGCTTCCCTCTTTACGAGATTGAGTGGAATTCCATTTTTCGACAAGGCTTAAAAACTCATGGATTGCTGTTTGACGCTCATCGCTAGATAACATTTTCCAAGTTGTCCAATCGACGGTTCGGAAGTCATGTAAACAATACCAACCGTCAAGGGTTTGTGCTGCTTCACTCATTACAAATCACTCCTAGTACGTTTCTAAAAATTCTCAACATTACTATACCATAGTTTAGCCGTGACACATACGAATAAACACTGCAGGTGGAATAAATTGTCATTCTATGTAGAAAAGCGGATATGTTTCCCTAAAATAGGAGAATATAAATATGTATCGATAGTATTCTTACAATTAAAAAATTTAGAATAGAACAACTTTTTATCTGGAAGCGCTATTGACTCAATGAAATATTGAATTTTTCGGGTGGTAGAGTATTCTAAAGAAGAGTGTACTTAAGGAGGATAATTTATGGCAGATCTATTTACAGATTTAAAAGCAAAAGTGAATGGTCGGGATGTGAAAATTGTATTTCCTGAAGGACTTGATGAGCGTATTTTAACAGCTGCTGGCAGATTGGCAACTGAGAAAATATTGACTCCAATCCTTATTGGAGATATTGCACAGATTCAGGCGAAAGCAGCTGAGCTTAATGTATCAGTGGAAGCTTGTGAAATTTATGATCCAAAGAATTACGCAGCAATGGATGAGCTGGTAGCGTCCTTTGTGGAACGTCGTAAAGGCAAGGCAACAGAGGAAGATGCTCGCAAAATTCTTCTAGATGAAAATTACTTTGGAACTATGTTAGTACATACGAATAAGGCGGATGGTCTTGTCAGCGGTGCGATCCATTCAACAGCGGATACAGTTCGCCCGGCATTGCAAATCATTAAAACGAAGCAAGGTGTTTCAAAAACATCTGGCGTGTTTATTATGGTTCGCGGTGAGGAGAAGTATGTGTTTGCAGATTGCGCAATCAACATTGCTCCGGACAGCAATGATCTTGCTGAAATTGCCGTAGAAAGTGCAAAGACTGCAGTGATGTTTGATTTAGAACCACGCGTAGCGATGCTAAGCTTCTCTACAAAGGGCTCTGCGAAATCTCCGGAAACAGAAAAGGTTTCAGCGGCGTTGGAACTGGCAAAAGAACGTGACCCACAGCTCATCATTGACGGAGAATTCCAATTTGATGCGGCATTTGTTCCTTCGGTTGCTAAGTCTAAGGCACCAGGTTCTGTGTTACAAGGTGATGCAAATGTATTTGTTTTTCCAAGCTTGGAAGCTGGCAACATCGGCTATAAAATTGCCCAGCGCTTAGGTAATTTTGAAGCGGTTGGTCCGATTTTACAAGGCTTAAACCACCCTGTTAACGACTTATCCCGCGGCTGTAATGCTGAGGATGTTTATAAGTTAGCGTTGATTACGGCTGGACAGGCGTTAAATCAATAATAGGTTTTATGAGCTGGTCTTTAGGGGCTGGCTCTTTTTTGTGGTTTTCGAGAATGGAACCTTTTTATTAGTTTTGTATATATGTGACAATGTCCACATTGGCTCATAAAATCCTGAGATGGGCTCATAAATTTATTAAAACGGCTCATAAAATCCCGAAAACGACTCATAAACTTGCCAAAACGGCTCATAAACGAACAAACCACCCCCAATATGGTATAATATCTTAAAATTTTTTATCAAAAAGGAGCAAAATCATGAATGAAGCTCTTAGTTTATTGAGCCAAGCCCAGTGGCGGATTATCGATCAATCCGGGTTAGGCGTTCATTTTGATGCATTGCAGTCCTTTGGAATGGACGATACGCTGTGCAACTCTGTCGGGTCAAAAACAGCGCCGGCCACGGCTCGCGCATGGGTCCACCATCAAACAGTCGTGCTTGGCATTCAGGATACGAAGCTCCCCTTTTTAGCGGACGGGCTCAAGTATCTTGAGGAACAGGGCTATCACTTTATCGTGAGAAATTCTGGCGGATTAGCTGTCGTTCTCGATGAAGGAGTCCTAAATTTAACATTGGTCTTTCCTGAGGCAGAAAAAGGAATTGATATAAATCGAGGTTATGAGGCAATGTGGCTGTTAATCAAGCGGATGTTTGCTGATTTTCCTCATGAAATTGAAGCCCGCGAAATCAGCGCATCATATTGTCCTGGAAGCTACGATTTAAGCATAAACGGGAAAAAGTTTGCAGGGATATCGCAGCGCCGCCTGCGAAACGGGGTTGCCGTTCAAATCTATTTGTGTGTAACAGACAGCGGTGCGAAACGAGCTGAGCTGATTAAGGGGTTTTATGACCGAGCAACGCAAGGTGTGCAGACAAAGTTTAAATACCCTGATATTAATCCGGAAGTAATGGCTTCTCTATCAGAGTTATTCGGTACGCAACTAAGTGTCTCCGATGTCATGTTACGATTTTTAAAAACAATAAAGGAAACCGGAGGACATATTTATTCCGGGCAGCTGACAGTCGAGGAAACTCCGCTGTTTGCCGATTATTATCAGCGCGTGGTTGAACGAAACGAGAAAATGCTGCAGGAGAGCTAGAAGCCCCCGCGAATCAAAGACTTATAAAACCGATTAGAAAAAGCCGCTCCATGATGGATGCGGCTTTTTTTAAAATAGATGCGTTGCCAATTCTCCCTTATTCCGCAACTTTTTCAAGATTGCCGTTTCGGTCCATCTTAAAGGTTGTCTGCGGACGATCTTCTTCCTCGAACAGAACTAGCTTTCTTGCTCTGTTCATAATTTTCATTAAGGTTTCATAGTCTTCTTGGATCGTTTCCGTATCCTGTTCAAGATGGTTTATTTTTGCTTGCAGCTCTTGATTATGTTTCTTTAAATCAGCCAGTTCACGTTTCAATCTTTCATTCTCACTTTTTAAAATATCAACATGAAGATTGGAATGATTTAAGTTTTGTAAATACGAAATGATTGTCTCTATTGACATGCCGCCCGTTTGCGAGATGGTTACTGAACTTGAAGCAGTTTTCGGGATGGTTACCGAACTTGAAGCTGGTGTAACCGCAATAGCTGGCATTGGGTTTAACTCCTCTGCAAATTCCTCTTCGCTAGGATTAGGGGCTGTAATCATGGTTGGTTCAAAGTCACTAACCTGAACAACAGGTGGTGTATAAAGAAGCTTTTTCTTTCCACCTTGGTCCTTTCCTAGTACTCTTTGTCGTTGTTTTCGTTGCTTTTTAGCTAAATCCAGAGCTTTTTCATATTGATGGCGGACAACAGCGTTCCAGCGGAAACCGCATGCGGCAGATGTTCTGTTAAGCTTATCGCCAACCTCTTCAAAGGCGTTCAACTGAGTGCTGCCTTCCCTAACATGCCTTAACACGGTTTCTGCCAGCAATAAATCGTTCTCCTCCGTCCATGCGTCTTGACGTACTTTCATTTCCTCAACTCCCAAATCAAATGATTGAATTTTACAATTGTAGTCCTATCATTCCCTGTTATTTCAAGTTTTATACAAAAGTAATGCAAGGATAATAGATTTTTGCATATTTTACTATTCTGTTTGTAAGTTAATCCCGTTTAGGATGAATGAAAGTTTCAACTTGCATTAGACAGAGAGAAACTGTAAAATACGCTTAGTATTAAGACTGAAACATTTATCACTGGAAAAAATATAAAAGTTAAAATATAGATCGGAGAAAGGGTTGTCCAATAATGGCAAACGAATTTAGAGTTTGCGACGACTGTCAGGGTGTTAATTTAAAAACACTCCTGCCCCGTTTAAAGCAAATCGATCCTGAAGCGAAAATAGAAATTGGCTGCCAATCCTATTGTGGGCCAGGCCGCAAAAAAACATTCGCCTTCGTGAACAATCGGCCACTTGCCGCTTTAACCGAAGATGAATTGATTGAAAAGATCATAAAAAAGGTCAAATAAAAATCACCTTCGATTCTCATCCTAGGTGATTTTTATTTTTCAATAATACTGAAAAATGTTCACTGAATCGCTCGTGAATTGAAATAAAAAACGGGCTATAATAGATACATGTATGCAAGGAATACGATGAAAAGGGGAAACTAATGGAATATGCGGCGGAGAAATTAAATGAGGAAAAAGTATTTAAAGATCCCGTTCACCGCTATGTTCACGTTCGGGACAAAGTGATTTGGGACCTGATTGGCACAAAGGAATTTCAACGGCTGCGCAGAATTAAGCAGCTGGGGACGACATTTTTAACCTTCCACGGTGCCGAACACAGTCGCTTTAATCACTCGTTAGGGGTATACGAAATTATTAGAAGGATCATTGATAATGTGTTTGAAGGGCGTCCGGAGTGGGATCAAAGTGAAAGATTGCTATCCTTATGTGCCGCCTTGCTCCATGATTTGGGCCACGGTCCGTTCTCACACTCTTTTGAAAAAGTATTTGATTTTGATCATGAGGAATTTACTCAAGCCATCATTTTAGGGCGTACCGAAGTAAATCAAGTGTTAACGAAAGTTAGTCCTGATTTTCCGACAAAAGTGGCTGAAGTGATAGCGAAAACGTATTCTAGTAAGCTGGTTGTCAGCTTAATCTCCAGTCAAATTGATGCGGACCGAATGGATTACTTGCAGCGCGATGCGTATTTTACTGGGGTTAGCTATGGTCATTTTGATATGGAGCGGATTTTGCGGGTGATGCGGCCGCGTGAAGATCAGGTTGTCATCAAACATAGCGGTATGCATGCGGTTGAAGACTACATAATGAGCCGCTACCAAATGTATTGGCAAGTTTATTTCCATCCGGTTACCCGAAGTGCAGAAGTGATCTTAACGAAAATCCTGCATCGAGCTAAATATCTCTATGAAAACAAGTATGCTTTTCAATTTGATCCGGTGCACTTTTCTTCTTTCTTTGAAAATAAAGTTAAGTTAGAAGACTATTTAAAATTAGACGAAGCGGTGATCCTTTATTATTTCCAATTATGGGAGGATGAAGAGGATCCAATTTTGCGAGACTTGTCGCGTCGCTTTTTGAATCGTAATTTATTTAAATATGTAGAATTTGATCCAGCTAAGGAATATCGCAAGCTTGCTGAATTATCAGCCCTTTTTAAAAAGGCTGGTCTTGATCCGGACTATTATTTGGTTGTTGATTCCTCTTCCGATTTACCGTATGATTTTTATCGGCCTGGTGAGGAAGAAGAACGACTGCCAATCCACCTGCTTATGAAAAACGGGGAGCTGCGCGAGCTGTCACGGGAATCTGACATAGTCGATGCCATTTCCGGGAAAAGACGCACGGACCATAAGCTCTATTACCCAGCTGATTTCATTGAAGATCTTTCATCGAAGAAAAATGTCAAAAAGCAAATTCGAGAGCTGTTAGAGCAGTGATCACGATAGATAAGGTAATAGATCATACATGCATTTTTGTTAATACTCCACTAGGAAAAATAGGAGCTGACTTGTTTTGTTAAAAGACCATGCGAAAATAGTCAACGCGATTGCCGTGTCCGGAGAAATTACCGGCCGGAAGAAATTGCAAAAGATGATTTATATTGCGAAAAAAATCTCGTTTCCTTTTCAAGAACGCTTCCAGTTTCATTTTTATGGTCCCTATTCCGAGGAGCTGACGTTAAGGATTGAGGAGCTTTGCAATATGGGCTTTGTTAATGAAATAAAAGAGAATAAAGGCGGTTATTCCCAATACCGCTATGAGCTGACGGATACCGGAAAAGAGTTTTTGAGTGTAAATGAAGTCGATATGCCGGCGCTTCCGGAATGCCTTGTTGATATGAACGGTCAGAATGCTAGATTTCTTGAGCTCGTTTCGACTGTTTTATATTTTAATAATCTTCCAAAGGAAGAGGTACAGGAAAAGGTGTTTACACTGAAAAGCAATCAACGTTACACGCTTGAAGAAATCGACGAAGCCTATGCCTATATTGATGCATTAAAAGAAAAAGCTAAGCACTAGTGCTTAGCTTTCTTTATTGCAAATATTACTTGTCGCTTAGGCGAACCCCAGCAACAGCGTAGTGATTTTTAGGCATTTCTTCAATAAATACAACAATATTTTCTTTAGGAGCTCCAGCAGTTTCACTTACAGCTTCAGTTACTTTTTCAACTAAGGCCTTTTTCTGTTCTTCAGTGCGGCCTTCTAACATTTTTACCGTTACGTATGGCATATGTAGTTCCTCCTTTTTCTATTGTCGTAAGTAGTTTTTCATATTTTCTATCATAAAGCAAGAGCCTATCCATCATTTTTCACATTCTGTCTTGTTTCATGTATACTTTTAGTGAGCCTTGTAATCATTATTAGTGGAATACGTATAGTAGTAATGAGAGAAACTTACAGCTAATCAAAAAAGGTCGGCTAAAACAACATGAAATAGTATGCTTTAAATAGATTTATTTTTTATCAAGGCTGTGTTAAAGCTCAGTGTGATTTTTTTACACAATGTTGATTGGAGCGGAAGGCGCCCGCCCCGCGGAAAGCAAGCGCCTCTCGCGGAAATCAACAGTCAAGTTTAACACAGCCTTTATCAAAAGGAGTTGAGGGAGTGGACCAGTTCGCTCAGTTTTTAAGATATTCAATACAGGATCTGCCTTATGTTATCATCACCTTAATGGTTGCCTTTACGGTGCACGAGTTTGCCCATGCTTTTGTGGCCTATAAGTTTGGTGATTCAACGGCGAAGAATCAGGGGAGATTAACCTTGAACCCTATGAAACATTTGGACCCGATTGGGACGCTGTTGATTTTTATTGCTGGTTTTGGCTGGGCACGACCGGTGCCAGTTAACCGCTTTTTCTTTAAAAATCCGCGGCTGGCTGGAATATCCGTTTCCATTGCCGGACCACTTAGTAATTTAGTGATGGCAATGCTCGGCTTTTTGACATGGTACGCCTCCGTCAGAGCAGGATTAGCGGAGGGAACGCTAATGAATCTACAAGATTTTCTAAATATCTTTATACAATTAAACCTCGTGTTGTTTGTGTTTAATTTATTGCCATTCCCGCCATTGGATGGGTATCGAATTGTCGAGGATTTAGTTCCAAAGCATATCCGACCACGGCTGACACAATATGAATCCTATGGCGCGCTTATATTTTTAATTTTGGTAATCACACCGCTTGACCAATACACGATTCATCCAATCATGAATTCGGTCATTCCATTTATTGCAGATGGGTTTAATCAGTTCTTTTCACAGTTGCTAATGTAAAAGTTAAGGGGGTATAAGAATGGAAGAAAAGAAAAAGAAGCCAATTGGCTTTAACATTATTAAAAATGATCCGACTGAAGGTCATGGAGGGTACGGGGCTGGAACACTCAGCCTGGATAATATTTCACCGGTTATCATTGATGTCGATGCCGGAGTGGCCGAGGTTGATGTCGGCGCGATGCATGCCCGAAGCGTTGTTGAAAAGGGGATTAAATTTCTGCCGAACCGTGACGAAGTGCCAAATGGCAAGCCGTATTGGCTCGTTTGGGTAACGATTGACCGCAAGGAAGAAGGGCCTTATTACGCTGGGGTGACAGCCTGTGAAATGACCGTTGACCGCGAAATCCGCCGCGGCTATAAATCATTGCCTGAGCATGTCAACCGGATGGATAAATCATTAAAGCGCCAGATTATTGTTGATCATATGGACCCAAAATCAAAGCAAATATTAACGGACTATTTGCAAAATCATAATTTGAAAATGTGGGAGCTATCCTCACAACAATTAAGAGATGATTTAACAGTTTGAAAATTTTTTTAATTAATATCTTGCAGGTTTTGGATAAAAATTGTAAACTAGTGACGAACGTTACGAGAAAATGAAGCTAGGACACGAAAAACCCCGGATTATTTCCGGGGTTTTTTGTTGGGAAAAGCGAGCTGGCTCTAGACTAGGAGCCGAATATTCGCTTAAACCAAGGCGCTTTATCGCCCTCTTCCTGTTGTTTCGTTTGTTTCGGCTTTTTCGCCTTACCAGGATTATCAATATGGTCAGTACAATAGTCAGTCGGCTCTGTACCGGCTGCAAAATACGTTTTCCGTTTAACAGGACAATCCTTTGTAGCGAGCAGACCGTTTTCGGGATCAATTTGGACCCCGACGACACCTTTTGGTGCTTTAAACTTTTTTACGGGTGCGTCCTTTAATGATTCTTCCATAAAGTTTACCCAAATGTTTTTTGCATATGTTTTTTCAACGGTCAGCTCGAGCGGCTTTCCTTTATCATAGCCCGTCCAGACTGCGGAGACGAGCTGAGGGGCGAAACCGATCATCCAGCTGTCCGACTCTGTCGTCCCAGATTTTCCGGCATACGGACGGGTCATTTTATTGCTGAGAGAGCCCCCTGTTACGCTTGCATATCCATTCAGTTTTTTATCAAACATCCCCGTCATCATCTGGGTCATCACATAGGCAAGCTCTGGCTGAAGGATTTGCTCCTTCGTTTGCTTGTTATTGTAGAGGATATTTCCATGTTGATCCTCCACTTTTTCAATTAATACAGGTTCCACACTTTTGCCGCCGTTGGCAAACAGACTATAGGCATTGGCCATTTCCAACATTCTTACCACTGAGGTGCCAAGCGCTGCGGACGGGACATTTTCAATCTTTGATGAAATCCCAAACCTTTTAGCCGTATTAGCGAGTGTATCCTCACCTAAAAATAAATGAGTTTTTACCGCAAAGACATTGTCGGAGACAGCAAGAGCTTGAGCCATGGTGATGTCTTTTTCTGCATACTGATTATTGAAATTATGAGGCGTATATTCCGGCTGATTGTTTTCAAAACGGAATGTTGTCAGCTCGCTTTTCATCGTTGTCGACGGTGTGAAGCCGTGCTCTAATGCTGCATAATACACAAGCGGCTTGATCGTTGAACCCGGCTGCCTTAACGCTTGAACGGCGCGGTTAAACGGGCTTTTTTGATAATCTCGGCCGCCGATCATGGCCTTTACCTGACCGGTGCGCGGATCCATTGCCACAAGTCCTGCTTGAATCTCAGATTCATTTGAAATGAGTTTTTTTACGGTTTTCTCGGCAATTTCTTGCTGCTTTAGATTAAGGGTTGTGTAAATTTTTAAACCGCCCAGCTCAATGGTTCGTTCGTCGATTTGCAAGTCAGATGTTAAGGCTTGGCGGACGGCATCCTGAAAGTACGGAGCAATTCCGGTTTTCGTATGCTGATGCTCGCCGACAATGGAAATCGGCTCCTTCGCTGCCGCATCTGCTTTATTTTTAGCAATAAGATGGTTGTTGACCATTGAATTTAGGATGAGCTTTTGACGTTGCTTGGCTTTATCCATCGAGACAAGCGGCGAATAGACGCCAGGACCTTTTGGAATTCCGGCTAACATCGAGGCTTCCGCCAACGTTAACGCGCCTGCGTTTTTGCCAAAATAATACTGGCTTGCTGCTTGTACGCCATAGGCGCCGTTACCAAAGTAAATGGTGTTTAAGTAGCCTTCTAATATTTCTTCCTTTGAGTAGTTCATTTCTAGGCGAATTGTGTAGAAGGCTTCGTGGAGCTTCCGTTTCCACGTTTTATCGTGCTCTAAAAAAAGGTTCCGGGAATATTGCTGGGAAATCGTGCTGGCCCCTTGTACCTTGGCCATTGCTCGAATATCGGCAAGCGCTGCCCCGGCAATCCGTTTATAGTCAAAGCCATTGTGTTCGTAGAAATTTCGGTCTTCTATCGCAATGATCGCATCTACTAATGAAGGAGAAATTTTTTCAAGCGGGAGCCAATAGCGCTTTTGCCCTGAATTGCTTTCCCCAATGATGGTCCCATCGTCGGCATAGTACAGGGTTGATTGTGGGACAGCAAGAGGCGGTGCCCCAAGGAATTTGGCATAGCCCAGCACGCCGAATAACAGAATCATCATGATAATGAATCCTAATAAACTTATAAAAAATAGCGCTCGTAAATATTTAATCGTTCTGCGAAAGCGATGATCCGTTATAATTTCCATTTGAGTCACCTCTCTTTTCTTAATAGTTTGTTGTGTTAATGCTTATTGTTGACTATGTTGATTGGAGCGGAAGGCACGAGACTCCTGCGGGAGAAGGTGGCACGGGAGACCCCACAGGCGCACGGCGCCGAGGAGGCTCCCGGACTCCCCCGCGGAAAGGGAGTGCCTGGAGCGGAAATCAACAGGCTAGTTTTTTGTAAAAAAACAATATTAACAGTATGGAATAAAAAGGGTATTTTTAAACATTTTTGTTTGGGAAAAAAGCGGGCTAGTATTTTTGCTTTTTAAAGAGCAACTTGATTGGGGGAGTTCCCCAATTTCGACAAAAAAATCTAAAATTCTGCTTGCAATTTTGCTAGTTTCCACTATACTTTTTCTCATGTTTGTAATTATTCGGATGGGGAAAGATAATTGAATATAGGTACTATTTTTAATAGAGGAGGCGTTAAGAATGGGTCTTTGGTTTACGGAAAAGCAAACAGAAAACTTCGGGATCACAATGAAAGTGGAACGCACCTTACATACAGAGCAAACAGATTTTCAAAAGCTTGAAATGGTTGAAACTGCGGAATGGGGCAATATGCTTCTGCTTGATGGTATGGTTATGACCTCTGTTAAAGATGAATTTGTCTATCATGAAATGGTGGCGCACGTGCCTTTATTTACTCACCCTAATCCGGAGAACGTTTTAGTAGTAGGCGGAGGCGACGGCGGCGTAATCCGTGAAGTATTGAAGCATCCCAGTGTGAAAGTGGCGACGCTTGTTGATATCGATGGCAAGGTCATCGAGTATTCGAAGAAGTTCTTGCCCGAAATTGCCGGAATGTTGGATGATCCGCGTGTGGATGTGCAGGTTGATGATGGCTTTATGCACATTGCGAACAGTGATAATCAGTACGATGTAATTATGGTCGATTCGACTGAGCCTGTTGGTCCTGCGGTGAATTTGTTCACGAAGGGATTTTACGCCGGCATTTCAAAGGCTTTAAAGGAAGATGGTCTTTTTGTTGCGCAATCGGATAATCCCTGGTTTAAAGCGGATTTAATCCGTAACGTCCAAAGAGATGTTCGTGAAATCTTCCCAGTTACGCGGCTTTATATTGCCAATATCCCAACATACCCAAGTGGAATGTGGGCGTTTACAGTTGGATCGAAGAAATACGATCCACTAGAGGTTGCGGAGGACCGCTTCCACGAAATCGAAACAAAATATTACACAAAAGAACTACATAAAGCCGCCTTCGTATTACCAAAATTCGTCGGCGATTTACTAAAGTAAAGCAGTGGGGGACAGTCCCCCGTTGCTTTACAGCGGTGCCGTGCTGGGGGACTGTCCCCCACTGCGGTGCTGTATTATAGGAGGAGGAGACTTTTTATGCGTTTTGATGAAGCTTATTCGGGTAACGTGTTTATTAAAAGCCATCCGAGCTTTGAGGAGAGTCAGGTTGTTCTTTACGGAATGCCGATGGACTGGACGGTAAGTTATCGTCCTGGCTCACGCTTCGGCCCCGCAAGAATCCGTGAGGTATCGATTGGATTAGAGGAATACAGCCCTTATTTAGACCGTGAATTAGATGAAGTAAAATATTTTGATGCTGGGGATATCCCGCTTCCATTTGGGAATCCACAGCGCAGTCTTGATGAAATTGAGGAAGTCGTTTCCCAAATTCTAGCTGCTGATAAATTCCCATTTGGAATGGGTGGAGAGCATTTAGTAACATGGCCGGTTATCAAGGCGATGTACAAAAAATACCCGGATCTTGCCATCATTCACATGGATGCTCATACGGACTTGCGCGAAAGCTATGAAGGCGAACCGCTTTCACATTCAACGCCAATCCGTAAAGCCGCCAATTTAATTGGACCTGGCAATGTTTTTTCATTCGGGATTCGCTCAGGCATGAAGGAAGAGTTTGAGTGGGCGAAGGAAGTGGGCATGCATATTTCCAAGTTTGAAGTTCTCGAGCCTTTGAAGGAAGTTCTGCCAAAGCTTGCGGGCCGTCCGGTTTATGTTACGATTGATATCGATGTTCTAGATCCGGCTCATGCTCCAGGAACAGGTACAGTAGACGCTGGCGGAATCACTTCTAAAGAATTACTCGCTTCGATTCACGCAATCGCTAATTCAAATGTCAATGTAGTGGGCGCGGACTTAGTCGAAGTGGCACCAGTTTACGATCATTCTGAGCAAACTGTCAATACAGCAGCGAAGTTGATTCGTGAAATGATTTTAGGCTGGGTAAAATAAATTTTGTTTTTAAGCGGGGACTGGTTGATGGTCTCCGTTTTTTTCGGTTTCACTCCTTGCGCTTTCCAAACGGTAAATTTATACTAAAAAGGTTATAATAGATGAAAAATGCCCAAAAATATAGACAATCAAACGAAAAGCATACCAACAAAGGGAGTGTTGCCGTTGCCTGCTAAGATGACGACGGAACCAATACCGGTAAAAATAAACGTAAAAACGATGATTGATCATGGTGATCATACCGAAACGTATGAGTTAACCGCCTTTGGCCGTTACCAGCAAACCGCAACGGCGAGCTTCCTGCGATACGAGGAAGCAATGGAGGTTGGCCCTGTCAATACAATGATCAAAATGGCCGAGAACGAAGTGTTAATTCTCCGCAATGGAGCGGTCAAAATGCGGATGGTATTCCGGAAAGGACTGGCAGTATCCGGAACATACCATTCCCCACACGGATTGATGGAAATCATAACGGAAGCCAAATCAATTGACCATTCCCATAACAAAGAAACAAACGAGGGAATGATCAATCTGCACTATGACTTATCGATGCAAGCAACCCTTGCCGGTACATATCATCTCGAAATCAAATACGAGGAGGAACGTAAATGAATATTGCTGAACAGGTTCAATCAAAGCTAAAGCAAGAAATCAAACAAGCTGTTATCAAGGCGAAGCTTGCCTCAGACACAGAAAACAATATTCCTGATGTTATTTTAGAAACACCGAAGGACAAGTTACATGGAGATTATTCCACGAACATGGCGATGCAGCTGGCTCGAATTGCGAAAAAACCGCCGCGTGCTATCGCGGAAGAAATCATCCAAAACTTCGATACCTCAAAGGCGTCAATTGAAAAGTTGGAAATTGCCGGACCGGGGTTTATTAATTTTTACATGAATAACAGCTATTTAACAGAGCTGATTCCGTCAATTTTAAATGCAGATGAACAATACGGCGAAACAACCGTTGGGAATCATCAAAAAATCCAAGTGGAGTTTGTATCGGCGAACCCAACGGGGGACCTCCACCTTGGACATGCCCGTGGTGCAGCTGTCGGTGATTCGCTTTGCAATATTTTAGCAAAAGCGGGCTACGACGTTTCCCGCGAATATTATATTAATGACGCTGGAAATCAAATCAATAACCTTGCCCTTTCCGTTGAAGCTCGCTATTTCCAAGCGCTCGGCATGGATAAACCAATGCCGGAAGACGGCTACCATGGGGAAGATATTATTGGAATTGGCAAGCGTTTAGCTGAAGAATTTGGCGACAAATACGTGCAAGTGGATGAACAGGAGCGTTTTGACTTTTTCCGCGAGTACGGTTTGAAGTATGAAATGGAAAAGCTAAAGAAGGACCTTGAAAACTTCCGTTGCGGTTTTGACGTTTGGTATTCTGAAACATCGCTTTATCATAATGGAAAAATTGATGCAGCACTAAAGACGCTAAGAGACAACGGTCATATTTACGAGGAAGAGGGAGCCACTTGGCTTCGCACAACGCCGATGGGTGACGATAAGGATCGTGTTCTTATCAAACAGGACGGCTCTTACACTTACTTAACGCCAGATATCGCGTACCATAAAGATAAGCTTGAGCGCGGTTTTGAAAAGCTGATCAATATTTGGGGTGCTGATCATCACGGCTATATTCCGCGGATGAAGGCGGCAATTGAAGCGCTCGGCTATGACCGAGAGGCACTTGAAGTAGAAATCATTCAGCTTGTTCACCTTTATAAAAACGGTGAAAAAATGAAAATGAGCAAGCGGACCGGTAAGGCAGTAACGATGCGTGAGCTTGTTGAAGAAGTGGGCCTTGATGCGGTTCGTTACTTCTTTGCGATGCGCTCTGCAGACACTCATTTAGATTTTGACTTGGATTTGGCGGTTTCCCAATCGAATGAGAATCCAGTTTATTATGCGCAATATGCTCATGCTAGAATTTCAAGTATCCTTCGCCAGGGAGAAGAGCAAGGCTTAACCCTGGATGAGAATGCTGAGTTCTCGTTAATTGGGGCTGAAAAAGAAATCGAGCTGTTAAAGAAATTAGGCGAGTTCCCGCAAGCCGTTTCTGAAGCAGCGCAAAAGCGGATGCCACACCGCATTACCAATTATATTTTTGATCTGGCTTCCACTTTCCACAGCTTTTACAATGCTGAAAAAGTATTAGATCTTGAGAATAAACAAAAGACAAAAGCGCGTCTCTCATTAGTAAAAGCAGTGCAAATTACACTTCGTAATGCCTTGGCATTGATCGGGGTTTCTGCACCTGAAAAAATGTAAACCATGCGTAACGAAGGCTGTCCCATTTCGGGTCAGCCTTTTCTTCGTTTTTCTCAAAAATGGCAATAATTTCAGACAAACAAACTTAGATGGCGTGGAAAGCTAATCATATGGTAAAATAACAAAGGTGGGCTGACGTCTGACATCTCTAACCGAAGGAGGTTAAAATATGAAAATCATTGCTCTATCTTTAATAACTGGATTTCTTGTTGGGTTTATTTTTGCTTTATTTAAACTGCCAATCCCTGCTCCTCCTGCCCTCGCTGGAATTACTGGGATCGTTGGAATTTATTTAGGTTTTCAAATGTTTATCAAGATATCTCCATGGCTCGGGAATTTCCTTAAATAATTTTATTAAAAAAGCAATATTTGCAAGCGGTTGCACATAAATGCAAACTCACCAGAACAGGTGAGTTTTTTTATGTGGATTTATTTAAGCTCAATGCAAGTACCAGTTAATCTTTTAATACCACGCTGCTTGCTTAAGTCCTCGACAAGCCTTAATAACGCTTGATCCTTCTTTTTCGCTTCAATCATAAAATCGACATCGATGTTAATTTTTCGAACGGCTGCAAGCAGGGGCTCGAGAAACACGGGGTCAACGAAATCAGCATGGGAGCGAAACGCTTGCATTGTTTTTGGTGAGGAAATATGGATTTTGGGCGGGTTATTCTTGTATTGCCAAGTTTGGAATGCTGCTGGTAGGAGCTCTTCCAGCGTCTTTTCGCCGGGATTAGCAACATGGTGGTGATAGTCGAATACAAACGGGACCGCTTCCTTTTGGCAGGCTAATAGGGTTTCATCAGCAGTGTACGTCTTATCATCATTTTCAAGGGTCATAATCTTTTTAATATTGGAGGGAAGGGAGCGGAGATTTTCATAGAAACGATCAATAGTCTCCAGCTTGTTTCCGTAAGCCCCGCCGATATGAATATTAATGACAGCATTATCATTGACCCCCATCGCCTCAAGCATTTGATAATGATAGATCATATCTCTAATCGCATTGGCGGTAACCTCTTCGCGAGGGGAGGTAAATAATGTGAACTGGCTTGGATGAAAGCTGACCCTTAGCTTAAAGCGGTTCACCATCTCACCAATTTCCTGCCATAAGTTCCGAAGCGGGGTGATGAAATCCCAAGCAACTTCAGGATGGGTAGCCAAGGGGGCGATGGAGCTTGAAAAACGGTAGACCAATATTTGTTGTCCGACATTGTAATGTAGCATCCTTAATGTATTGAGTAAATTCGCCCGCGTTACTTCTAAAAGCTTTTCCTGTCGTTCCGCTTTCGGCAATTGTTTGTATCTTGTAAAGGTAAGTGCTTTAGCTGGCGAAGCGTCCCAAAGGCTGACTGCATGAGAAACGTATCCAAATCGGATAATCAACATTATCGCTCCTTTTTCGAAATCTCCAGGTTGGTTCACTGACCCAGCCGCCTATTTTGAATAACAGGCTACGAAATCTATCCAGGCTACAAAAATCGAGCCATTGGTTTAGCAATGGTCTCTTTCACCTTAGTTAGCAGACCTACATGGGTTAAATCAGCTAAAGACAGCTTTTTGGAGGTTTGCAGATCTTTATTTATGAACGCTTTAATCTTGGTAACGGTTGTTTGATCAGCAATAAAACAATTGATTTCATAATTTAAAAATAAGCTTCGCTGATCAAAATTTGTTGTCCCAATATCACAAATCCTATCATCAAAAAGCATCATTTTAGCATGATAAAACCCGTTCAAATATTGGTGAACCTCAACCCCGGATTTGATTAAGCGGCGAAAATACCAATAAGAAGCCTCCTGTACAAGAGCATGATCCGTAATACATGGGACAAGAATCGTAATACGGACACCCCGTTTTGCGGCAGCCAATAAATCATTAAATAATAATTTACTTGGAATAAAATAAGGAGTGCCAATGAAGATCGATTTTTTCGCTTCACGAATTCGTTTTGAAAAAATCTCCTCCATAAACGCACCTTCGGATGTAATCGCCTGGATAATAGCCGGACCTCCTTCCGCAGCCGGAAAATAATTATTTGAATAGGTCTCTTCATTTTGCCTTGTTTTTTGCCAATCTTGTAAAAACTGTGTCTGCAAATCATGGACTATTTCACCGGTTAATTTCATATGATAATCTCGCCATGGTGAAAGCTTTGGATCTTGATTGATGTATTCCTTTCCGACATTAAAACCGCCTAAATAGCCTATTTTTCCATCGATAATCGTTATTTTACGGTGATTACGAACATTTGCTGTATAAAACAAATAAGGAAGCTTCGGAACATGACAAAAAGAAAACTGAACATTTGCTTCCTTTAGCTTAGCAATCATTTGTTTAGACACTTTATTACTGCCAAGCCAATCGAGAAGGAGGCGAACTTCAACCCCTTCTTTTGCTTTTGCTGTTAATAATGAAAAAAATTCATGGCTAATTTTGTCATTACGGACGATATAAAATAAAACGTGGACGTGATGTTTGGCCTGTTTTATTTCGTCAAACAGGTCTTTGAATAAATCCGGTCCTTTGTTAAAAAACTCAACATTTCCGGGCCTAGCCGGATATTCTTTTCGGTCACTCGTAGCGACATGTTTTTTTCTCCCGAGCGTATAATCTAAATAGAGCCATATGACAAGAATGAATAAAAGTGCTAACACAAAAAAGACAGTTTTCACATCCATTCTCTCCTCGATTCATTTCCACATAGTTTTTCCGAAACGACAACTTCTATGTTCCATTCATAAAATAAATCGAAAGTTTAACAAATAAATCATTGACTGAATGCTCATTCACAATATAATAGAGTTAAGAGTAAAATTCAGAATATTTGCAAAGAATATAATATTCTGTCGAAATTACACGAATTTATAATTTAATCGAAAGGAGCGTGGGTTTTGATGAACGGATTGTTGTGGGCAAATCTTATAGCTTTTTTAGCTGTAACCGCTTACGCGATAAGCTTGTTTGTGTATGTAATCAAGACAAGAATCTCGTACATCAAGCTCGGGAAACAAGTAGAGTTTGACAATCGGGTAAAGGAAAGACTCGACAAAATTTGGGTAAACGTTTTTGGACAAAAGAAACTGATGAAGGATAAGAAGAGCGGAATTATACATGTTATGTTCTTTTATGGATTTCTTCTCGTCCAATTAGGGGCAATTGATTTTATTTGGAAGGGGCTTAAGCCCGGTTCCCATTTGCCGCTTGGACCACTATATCCTGCCTTTAATTTTTTTCAGGAAATCGTCACATTAGTGATATTAGTGGCTGTCGTTTGGGCCTTTTATCGCCGCTATATTGAAAAATTGGTGCGCTTAAAGCGTGGTTTCAAAAATGGTCTTGTCTTAATTTTTATTGGTGGATTAATGGTCTCCGTTCTGATTGGGAATGGAATGGGAATGATATGGCATGGTCATGAGGCTTCCGCTTCTGAACCAGTTGCATCTTCGATTGCTGCCCTTTTTTCAGGAATCGGTGAAACAGCAGCGATCGCCGTGTTTTACATTGCATGGTGGGCACATTTATTATTCCTGTTATCTTTCCTCGTCTATGTTCCACAGGGGAAACACATGCACTTAATCGCAGGGCCAGCCAATGTTTATTTAAACCGCTTAGATAAACCTGGGAAATTAAAGAAAATAAACTTTGAAGATGAGTCACAGGAATCATTTGGTGTTGGAAAAATTGAAGATTTTACTCAACTACAGCTTGTTGATTTATATGCCTGTGTGGAGTGTGGACGCTGTACAAATATGTGTCCGGCTACTGGAACAGGAAAAATGCTTTCGCCTATGGACTTAATGCTAAAGCTGCGCGATCACTTAACTAATCATGGTGCGGCAGTAACATCGAAACAGCCATGGGTGCCAACCTTTGCATTTGCTAATACAAAGGGAAATCAATTGGCATTAGCTGCCGGCAGTCAAGGTGCAGAGGAAGCGGCTGCTGCCCTTCAATATTCACCAAGTCTAATTGGTGATGTCATTACTGAAGAGGAAATTTGGGCTTGTACAACTTGCCGCAATTGTGAAGATCAATGTCCGGTAATGAATGAACATGTTGAAAAAATTATTGACCTTCGTCGCTATTTAACGTTAACAGAAGGAAAATTGGATGCAGACGCACAACGGGCAATGACAAATATCGAGCGTCAAGGCAATCCTTGGGGCTTAAACCGGAAAGAGCGCGAAGCATGGCGCGATGTCCGTGAGGATGTTGTCGTGCCAACTGTAAAAGAAATGAAAAAAGAAGGCGAAGAGTTTGAATACTTATTCTGGGTAGGCGCAATGGGCTCATACGATAACCGTAGCCAAAAGATCGCTCTATCTTTCGCTAAGCTACTGAATGAAGCAGGCGTGAAGTTTGCCATTTTAGGAAATAAAGAAAAGAACTCAGGCGATACACCGCGTCGTCTTGGCAATGAATTCTTATTCCAAGAACTTGCACAAAACAATATCGATGAGTTTGAAAAGAATGAAGTCAAGAAAATTGTAACGATTGATCCGCATGCTTATAACATTTTTAAAAATGAATATCCTGATTTTGGTTTGCAAGCAGAAGTGTTCCATCACACCGAGGTTCTTGCTCAGCTTGTAAAAGAGGGAAGACTGGTGCCGAAGTATGAGGTGAATGAGACGATTACGTTCCACGATTCCTGCTATTTGGGCCGTTACAACGAAGTATATGATCCACCACGGGAGATTCTTAACTCAATTTCAGGAGTTAAATTAGTTGAGATGGAAAGAAATCGCGAAACAGGAATGTGCTGTGGCGCCGGCGGCGGTTTAATGTGGATGGAAGAAGAAACAGGCCATCGTATTAATGTTGCCAGAACCGAACAAGCATTAGCAGTGAAACCGTCCGTCATCAGCGCGGGCTGCCCATACTGCTTGACGATGCTTTCAGACGGAACAAAAGCTAAAGAGGTAGAAGAAACCGTTCAAACTTATGATGTAGCTGAATTACTAGAAAAAGCGGTTTGTGGTGACCAGAAGGAACTAGTGTCGTAATTTAGGAGCAATAGGGAAGGCATCGGTGCCCCTTGTTGACCCGAAGTGCCTCCCTGCTTATTTGATGTCAACCGTAAAAAATGTCGAACATTTAATATTTAGAATTTTTGGTAAAATTATTCAAATTCGAGTTACTCTGAAGTAATATAAATGTATAAAGCGTTTTCAAAAGTTGCTCCTTTATCATATAAAACAATTACTCTCGTCTCTGTGTGTGTAGGTCTATTCATTCAATGCGTCTGTTTGCCTGATGATTGAGCGAGCGTTCAGTCACTTCACAGCATCAACGCATTATAGCCGGTGAATTTAAAGACAAGGAGTGGAATTTTGAATGGGGAAAACAGTTATTTTAAGCGGGGTTCGTACACCATTTGCTAAGTTTGGTGGAGGATTGAGCCAATTAACAGCAGCAGAGCTTGGAGGAATCGCCGTTAAGGCCGCTATAAATCGTGCAAACGTAAATTCCGAAGAAGTCGATGAGGTTATTTTAGGAACCGTTCTTCAAGGGGGCCAAGGACAAATTCCGTCTCGTCAGGCTGCTCGAAATGCAGGGTTACCTTGGGATGTTAAGACTGAAACGATCAACAAAGTTTGTGCTTCCGGAATGCGCAGCGTCACATTAGCCGATCAAATTATCCGAGCAGGAGATGAGGAAGTCATCGTAGCAGGTGGAATGGAGTCGATGAGTAATGCTCCATACTTTCTTCCGAAGGCACGCTGGGGATTAAGAATGAATGATGCGGCTGTCAAGGATCTTATGGTCCATGATGGTTTAAGCTGCAGCTTCACCGGTGTTCATATGGGAAGTTACGGAAACTTAACGGCAGAGGAGCTTGAGCTCAGTCGTGAAGAGCAGGATAAATGGTCATTTAGAAGTCACCAACGAGCTATTGATGCGATTCAATCTGGAAGACTTGCAGAAGAAATCGTTCCGGTTGAAGTGCCAAGCCGTAAAGGCCAGTCAACAATTGTTGAGCATGACGAGTCTCCACGAAATGACACTTCACTTGTAAAGCTTGCAAAACTTTCTCCTGTGTTTAACGGAGAAGGTACGATTACAGCCGGTAATGCACCTGGGGTGAACGATGGGGCGGCCGCTCTTGTGTTAATGAGCGAAGAGCGTGCTAAAAAAGATGGAAGAAAGTCTGAAGCGTTCATTGTTGGTCATGCAGCCATTGCCTTAGAGGCAAAGGATTTTCCAAAAAGCCCAGGTATTGTCATCAATGAGCTTTTAAAGAAAACAGGCAAAACGGTTGATGAAATCGACCTGTTTGAAATTAATGAAGCATTTGCTGCGGTTGCACTAGCAAGCAAGCAAATTGCCGGGATTGATCCTGAAAAGATCAATGTCAATGGCGGAGCAGTTGCTTTAGGCCATCCGATTGGTGCAAGCGGAGCCAGAATCATCATTACCCTTATGCATGAGCTCAAACGCCGGGGCGGAGGTCTTGGTATTGCGGCAATCTGTTCAGGCGGAGGCCAAGGTGATGCCATCATGATCGAAGTGCCGAAACAATAAACAATTTACAAATTACTATGCGCCACGCGCTTTTCTTGAGGAGGATATTATCTAATGAACGTTCAAACGATTATGGTTATTGGTGCCGGACAAATGGGCTCTGGAATTGCCCAGGTTTGTGCCCAAGCAGGCTACAAAGTCCTATTAAACGATATTAAACAAGAATTTGTTGAGCGCGGCCTTGGGGGAATCAATAAAAATCTTTCCCGCAATGTTGAAAAAGGGCGGATCACAGCCGAAACTCGTGATCAAATAGTAGCCAACATTACTCCTTCAACCAATCTGCAGGATGCCGAGTCAGCGGACCTTGTAATTGAAGCAGCTGTTGAAAACATGGAAATCAAAACAAAAATCTTTTCACAGCTTGATCAAATCGCGCCAGAACATGCTATTTTAGCAAGCAACACATCTTCGCTGCCAATCACTGAAATCGCAGCAGCGACAAACAGACCGGAAAAAGTAATCGGTATGCACTTTATGAATCCAGTTCCAGTCATGAAGCTTGTCGAAATCATTCGCGGTTTAGCGACGGCAGATGAGGTTTATCAAACAATTGAAGAGATCACAAAAACGTTAGAAAAGGTACCGGTCGAAGTTAATGACTTCCCAGGCTTTATTTCAAACCGAATCCTTTTACCAATGCTTAATGAAGCAATCTATTGCCTATACGAAGGAGTAGCATCAGTAGAAGCAATTGATGAGGTTATGAAGCTTGGCATGAACCATCCAATGGGACCACTAACTCTAGCTGATTTCATCGGTTTGGATACATGCTTATACATTATGGAAACATTGCATGAAGGCTTTGGCGATGATAAATATCGTCCTTGTCCACTACTGCGTAAATATGTGAAAGCTGGCTGGCTTGGTAAGAAATCAGGCCGTGGGTTCTATGTCTATGAGTAAGGCAGCGCAAACGCTACTTCAGGAGGGAATGGCAATGAACCTCAAGTTTACTGACGAACAAGAAATGATGCGCAATATGGTTCGCGATTTTGCCAGAACGGAGATTACCCCTTTCATTGAAAAAATGGAGCAGGGTCATTTTCCCCGAGAAATTTTAGCCAAAATGGGTGAATTGGGCTTAATGGGAATCCCTGTACCTGAACAGCTTGGCGGAGCAGAGATGGATTTTCTCTCCTACATTATCGCCATTAATGAGCTGTCAAAAGTAAGCGCAACGATCGGTGTCATCCTCTCGGTTCACACATCGGTTGGCACGAATCCGATCCTTTACTTCGGTACAGAAGAACAAAAGCAAAAATACGTTCCTAAGCTTGCCGCAGGAGAATATTTAGGTGCTTTTTGTTTAACGGAGCCGCAGGCAGGTTCGGATGCAGGTAGTATCAAGACGAGAGCAGTAAAGGACGGGAACGATTATGTTCTAAACGGCTCAAAGATTTTTATCACCAATGGCGGTGAGGCTGATGTGTATATTGTCTTTGCTGTCACCGATCCAAATGCAGGGTCAAAGGGCATCAGCGCCTTTATCGTGGAAAAAAATACTCCAGGGTTTATTGTTGGAAAAGATGAGAAGAAAATGGGTCTTCACGGTTCGCGCACGGTGCAAATCACCTTTGAAAATATGAGAGTTTCAGAGGCGAACCTGCTTGGTCAAGAAGGGGAAGGCTTTAAAATTGCGATGTCCAATCTTGATGTTGGCCGGATTGGTATCGCTGCACAAGCATTAGGGATAGCCGAGGCAGCATTAGAAGCCGCTGCAACCTATGCCAAAGACCGTCATCAGTTTGGAAAGCCGATTGCAGCTCAACAAGGGATTGCTTTTAAGCTTGCT
Organism: Neobacillus terrisolis; assembly: GCF_051233475.1. Lineage (NCBI taxonomy): Bacteria > Bacillati > Bacillota > Bacilli > Caryophanales > Bacillaceae > Neobacillus > Neobacillus terrisolis. Next base: position 116,485 of record NZ_JBKFGH010000013.1, read on the forward strand.
GACATGGCAACTGCTATTGAAGCGGCAAGACTATTAGTCTATCGCGCGGCGGACCTTCGTGCAAAAGGGCAGAAATGCAGCCTTGAGGCATCGATGGCAAAGCTGTTTGCATCGAGAACAGCTGTTGAAGTGACAACGGAAGCGATTCAAGTACTCGGTGGCTATGGCTATACGGAGGATTATCCGGTCGAACGTTACTTCAGAGATGCAAAAATCACTGAAATTTACGAAGGCACAAGTGAAATCCAACGCATTGTAATAAGTAAACATTTAACAACATAACCTCATGTGACTTTTCATTCATATAAATTGAACTAGTTAATTCATAGAAATATCTGTATCCATAATTAATCTAATATATCCAAATGGGGGAAGTAACAATGAATTTCCAATTAACTGAAGAACATGAAATGATTCGTAAAATGGTCCGCGATTTCGCGCGCAATGAGGTTGCTCCAAGTGCAGCTGAACGCGATGAAAACGAACGATTTGACCGTGAAATTTTCGATAAAATGGCTGAGCTAGGCCTTACCGGGATTCCTTGGCCTGAAGAATACGGCGGAATCGGCAGTGACTACTTAGCATATTGTATCGCAGTCGAAGAACTATCTCGTGTATGTGCGTCTACAGGCGTTACTTTGTCAGCTCACACTTCATTAGCAGGTTGGCCAATTTTCAAGTTCGGAAACGAAGAACAAAAGCAAAAATACTTGCGCCCAATGGCTGAAGGTAAAAGCATTGGCGGTTACGGCTTAACGGAGCCAGGCAGCGGTTCCGATGCAGGCGGCATGAGAACAACTGCACGTCGTGAAGGGGATCATTATGTTCTTAACGGCTCAAAAATCTTCATCACAAACGGCGGCGTGGCTGATATCTATGTTGTTTTCGCGTTAACTGATCCAGAAAACAAACAAAAAGGCACAAGCGCATTTATCGTTGAAAGTGGTTTCGAAGGCTTCTCAGTAGGTAAGAAGGAAAAGAAACTCGGCATTCGTTCATCACCTACAACTGAAATTATTTTCGAAGATTGCAAAGTTCCAGTTGAAAACCTACTTGGTCAAGAAGGCGAAGGCTTCAAAATTGCCATGATGACTCTTGATGGTGGCCGAAACGGAATCGCTGCACAAGCGGTTGGTATTGCTCAAGGAGCTCTTGATGCTTCCATCGATTATGCAAGAGAACGCGTTCAATTCGGTAAACCAATTGCTGCTCAACAAGGAATTGGCTTCAAATTAGCGGATATGGCTACAAGTGTTGAAGCGGCAAGACTATTAACCTATCAAGCTGCTTGGCTTGAGTCAAAAGGTCTTCCATATGGTAAAGAATCTGCAATGTCTAAGCTTTTTGCGGGTGATGCGGCAATGAAGGTTACAACAGAAGCTGTACAAATTTTCGGCGGTTATGGCTATACAAAGGATTATCCAGTAGAGCGTTATATGCGTGATGCAAAAATCACTCAAATCTATGAAGGAACTCAAGAAATTCAACGACTTGTTATTTCCCGGATGATTACAAAATAATCAACTTTAATGCGGCTGGCAGAAGTGGGTTTATCAGCCCATTTCGCCAGCCGTTTACTTTTTGGTTGTGTTTAACTAACTATTAATAAACGTAAGGAAGGTGGAAGGGCGGTTGGAATCATGAAAAAGCGTGAAGTGCATGCATCGGTTAAGGATGAACGTCTTGTGAAAATAAGGCGGAACCAAATGATAAAAAGCGCCATTGCTTTGTTTAAGCAAAAAGGGTTCCATCGCACCACTACAAGGGAGATAGCCAGAGAAGCAGGTTTCAGTATTGGAACTCTTTACGAATACATCCGCTCAAAGGAGGATATTTTATACCTCGTTTGTGACAATATCTACGATGAAGTTCAGGATCAATTAGCGCAGGACCTTGTCTCTCATCAAGGAACACTGGCCAGCCTAAGGCACGGTATCGAAAATTTCTTTCGGATCATGGATGGTGTCCAAGAAGAAGTCCTCGTCATGTATCAGGAAGCAAAATCTCTGACGAAGGATGCCCTGCCCTATGTACTAAAGAAAGAGATTGCAATGGTTTCGATGCTAGAAGATGTGATCCAATTGGTTGTCGATAAAGGAGAACTCAATATGACACCAAAAGAAGTGAACCTGCTTGCTCATAATATCGTTGTCCAGGGCCAAATGTGGGGGTTCCGGCGCTGGACGATCCAAAAGCAATACAGTCTCGATGACTATATCAAAATGCAAACTGATTGGATTTTTCAAGGCTTAAAGGGATATATGGTAAAAGAACCGGAGGGGAGAATATGAGTACGACAAAAGTTTATAAGCCAAAGCATCATATTAGATTTGTAACAGCTTCAAGTTTATTTGATGGTCACGATGCCTCAATTAATATTATGCGCCGCATTATTCAAGCGAGCGGTGCGGAAGTCATCCACCTAGGGCATAATCGCTCAGTGGAAGAGATTGTTAATGCGGCCATCCAGGAAGATGTTCAAGGGATTGCGATTTCCTCCTATCAAGGTGGGCATGTGGAGTACTTTAAATACATGTACGACCTTCTTAAACAAAGAGGCGCTGAACATATCCGTGTTTTTGGTGGCGGTGGCGGGGTTATTATCCCGAAAGAAATCGATGAACTTCATGAATACGGAATTGCGAAGATTTTTTCACCGGAAGATGGCCGTTTATTAGGCTTGCAAGGCATGATCAATTACATGCTTGAGCTTTCGGATTTTCCAACGGTTGGTCAAGACACAGCCGAAGATATTAAAAAACTGCAATCAGGTGAAGTCAATTCTATTGCCAAGCTTATTACTCTTGCCGAGCAGCATGTTGAACTCAATTCGGAAGCAGCGGCTGCAGCAGAATCTGTATTGACAGAAATAAAAACGTTACAGCACACTGTCCCTGTGATCGGGATTACCGGTACGGGCGGAGCGGGAAAAAGCTCGCTTACCGATGAACTGATCCGTCGCTTCTTAAACGAAATCCCTGAGAAAAAAGTAGCCATTCTTTCAGTTGACCCTACGAAACAAAAAACAGGCGGAGCACTGCTAGGTGACCGGATTCGTATGAACGCCATTTTTAATCCACGTGTTTATATGCGCAGCTTGGCAACAAGACATTCGAAAAGTGAATTGTCGTTAGCGATTAAGGATGCTATATCCGTCGTCAAAGCGGCCGGATTTGATCTTATCGTTGTTGAAACAAGCGGGATTGGTCAAGGGGATGCAGAGATCGCTGAAATTTGTGATATTGCCCTCTATGTGATGACAAGCGAATTTGGAGCGCCATCTCAGCTCGAAAAAATCGACATGATCGACTATGCCGATCTAGTTGTGATTAATAAATTTGAACGTAAAGGTTCAGAAGATGCTTTGCGTCAAGTACAAAAGCAATACCAACGCAGCCGTGAACTATTTGATCGCGATTACACAGAAATGCCAGTGTATGGCACGATTGCGAGCCAATTCAATGATCCGGGCACAAACGCTTTATTTGCCGCTTTAGTTGAAGTAATCAATCAAAAAGCCGGCACGAACTGGACAACAACCTTCTCAAAATCAGCTAAAGTTGAAAAGCAAAACGTGATTATTCCAAACGACCGCCGCTATTACTTGCGTGAAATCTCTGATACGGTGCGCGGCTATCATAAAAAGGCGGCCGATCAAGTTGCGGTAGCGCGCCGCTTGTTCCAGCTTGAAGGGGCCATCGAAGCCGTTAAAGAAAGAGAAGCCAATTCAGAAGTTCTTACTTCTCTGGAAGCTTTAAAGCAAGAAACAGAAGCAAAACTTACTCCTGAATCAAAAAGCATTCTTGCCAACTGGGAAAAGACAAAGGAGAAGTATGCAGCTGATAAATTTGTCACCAAGATTCGCGATAAGGAAATCGTGACAATTCTAAAAACCAAGACACTTTCCGGACTTGATATTCCGAAGGTTGCCTTACCAAGATATAAAGAATACGGCGAGATCCTAAGCTGGGTTTACCGTGAAAACGTTCCAGGCTTCTTCCCTTATACAGCCGGGGTATTCCCATTCAAGCGCGAAGGTGAAGATCCAAAGCGCCAATTTGCTGGTGAAGGTACACCTGAGCGTACGAATCGTCGCTTCCACTATCTTTCAAAGGATGATGATGCAAAGCGTTTAAGTACGGCATTCGACTCCGTTACTCTATATGGAGAAGATCCGGATCACCGTCCTGATATTTTTGGGAAAATCGGTGAAAGTGGCGTAAACGTATGTACATTAGATGATATGAAAAAGCTGTATGCCGGTTTTGATTTATGTCATCCGTCCACATCTGTTTCGATGACGATTAACGGACCAGCGCCAATCATTTTGGCGATGTTCATGAATACAGCGATTCACCAACAAATTGCTGTAAAGCAGGCGGAGCTCGGTCGCGAGCTGACTGTAGAAGAAGTTCAAGCAGTGAAGGAGCAAACTCTACAGACTGTTCGTGGTACGGTTCAAGCTGATATTTTAAAAGAAGACCAAGGTCAAAACACTTGTATTTTCTCAACAGAATTTGCTTTGCGTATGATGGGAGATATTCAGCAATACTTTATCGACCATAAGGTGCGCAACTACTATTCTGTATCCATTTCTGGCTACCATATTGCTGAAGCTGGAGCGAACCCTATTTCGCAGCTGGCATTTACGCTTGCGAATGGATTCACTTTCGTTGAGTACTATTTAAGTCGTGGTATGCACATCGATGACTTCGCGCCGAATCTGTCTTACTTTTTCTCAAATGGTCTTGATCCGGAATATACTGTTATCGGCCGCGTTGCTCGCCGTATTTGGGCAACGACGATGCGCGACAAGTATGGCGCAAATGAGCGTTCGCAAAAGCTGAAGTACCACGTGCAAACTTCAGGCCGCTCGCTGCACGCTCAAGAAATCGACTTCAACGATATCCGGACAACACTTCAAGCGTTGATGGCGTTGCATGATAACTGTAACTCGCTTCACACCAACGCTTATGATGAGGCGATTACGACGCCAACGGAAGAATCCGTGCGCCGTGCAATGGCGATTCAAATGATTATTACGAAGGAGCACGGCTTAACGAAGAACGAAAATCCGCTCCAGGGCTCATTCATTGTTGAAGAGCTAACTGATTTAGTGGAAGAAGCTGTTCTGAAGGAATTCGAGCGTATGGATGACCGCGGCGGGGTGCTTGGTTCAATGGAAACTCAATATCAGCGCGGAAAAATCCAGGATGAATCGATGTATTATGAAATGAAGAAGCATACTGGTGAGTTGCCGATTATTGGGGTCAATACGTATTTAAATCCAAACCCGCCTTCATTAGAAGAAATTAATAATATGGAAATTGCCCGTGCTTCTAATGAGGAAAAAGAGTTACAGATTACCAACTTACGCGAATTCCAGGCTCGCAATAAAGATAATATTGATGAAGCATTAAACCGCTTGAAGCAAGTCGCGATGAGTGGCGGCAATATTTTTGCAGAGCTGATGGAAACCGTCAAATTCGCCAGCCTTGGCCAAATTACCCAAGCCCTATACGAAGTAGGCGGCCAATATCGCCGCAACATGTAACGGGCAAAAAGCGAATTGTATTAAAAAAGAAATAGCAGAGCGTTTACTCTTAAAGAAAGGCTGTGTTATTTTGTTGATTGGAGCGGAAGGCGCGAGACTCCTGCGGGAGAAGCTGGTCTTGGGAGACCCCACAGGCGCAAAGCGCCGAGGAGGCTCCCGGACCGCCCGCGGAAAGGGAGCGCCTGGAGCGGAAATCAACAGGCAAGCTTAAAGCAGCCAAAGAATTAATGTAAAAAAGTGTAACAGGTCTGACACGAAAAGGGTTTTCCTTTAAAAGTCAGACCTGTTTTTATTAGAATATATCTTATATAATCAAATTGATGCAGTAAACAGAAAAACAAATACATAACCGAATTGGATGTGAAAAAAGTGAAGCAAGTCATTTTTTTTCTGTTAATCATTCTAGCAATTTTCATGACTTATTATCTCTATTCACACCAACTAGGTGCCGTTTCCTTTTTTCTTATCTCCTTTTTCCTCTTTTATCTTGCTTTTAAGCAATATAAAAATTTAAAGGAGAAAGAGAATCCTTCTGATGACTCACTTAAATAGTGAAAAAAAGTAGTCAGCTAATAGATAGAACTAGCATAAACGGTAAGATTTTGTTTATAATGAAGAATATGTATTTTGGGAGGAATATTCCTTCAGGGTGTGAATAGTGAAAGGAAGTGCGGAGATTGAGTCTTGAACAATACTCAAAAGAGCAAGTGCAAGAAATGTCCTTTATTGAAGTTTCTTACATTTTATTGGCAGAAAAAAAACAAGCGTTAACCTTTAAAGAAATTATGGACGAAATTACCAAAATTCTTAACCTTTCTGAGGCTGACGTAAAATCAAAAATTGCACAATTTTATACGGATTTAAATATAGACGGCCGCTTCTTATGTTTAGGTGAAAATCGTTGGGGACTTCGTGTTTGGTATCCATTCGATCAAACGGAAGAAGAAATTGTTACACCAGTTAAACCGAAGAAGAAGAAGGCGAAAAAGGTTCTTGATGATGATCTTGAAGATTACGATGATCTTGATGAAGATGAAGATCTTGGCTTTGATGACATTGATGAATTTGAAGAAGAGGACGAAGTTTTGGACGATGATGACATCTTCGATGAAGATTTAGACGAAGATTTAGAAGACGATGATGAAGATATCATTGATGAAGATGACGCACTTGAAGAAGAGTTTGATCTGGATGAAGACGAAGATCTTGCGGACGAAGACGAAGATCTTGATTTGGAAGACGAAGACTAAGATTTAATATGCAGCTTTAATAGAGCGAGCTGCCTTTAGCTTTTCTTATTATCAGCTTGACTTTTTTATAAGTGCCTTGTAGAATCATTTTTGGGCTCCTTAAAAAAGGAACGACGATTAGATTGCTCTTATAACGCTCCCTTACCCCAGCGGTAGGAGGAGCGTTTTTTTATTTTTCTACTAAAGGAATAAATTACATATTATTCTTATTTCATTCTGTAATTTATAAAAAGTAGAACAGTATCATAGGGCTTTATAAAAATATTTTTTATCAATGTATTAACCTGATCTTTCCCCACCATATGAATTTGCGATGTAAGTCTTTAAATAAAGGCTAAATTGTACAAACTGTTTTTAAGAGGAGGCATCTTTTATGACAAAGTATATTTTTGTTACGGGCGGTGTAGTTTCATCGTTAGGAAAAGGGATTACAGCAGCATCACTTGGGCGGCTGTTAAAAAACAGAGGGTTAAGTGTAACGATTCAAAAATTTGACCCATATATTAATGTGGACCCAGGGACAATGAGTCCATATCAGCATGGTGAAGTATTTGTTACCGATGATGGTGCGGAAACAGACTTAGATTTAGGTCACTATGAGCGGTTTATTGACATTAACCTAAACAAATTTAGCAATGTAACAACAGGTAAAGTTTATTCATCTGTTTTGAAAAAAGAACGCCGCGGGGACTACCTTGGCGGAACGGTTCAGGTTATCCCGCATATTACGAATGAGCTGAAGGAACGTGTTTTCCGCAGCGGTCATGAAACGAATGCGGATGTTGTTATTACCGAAATTGGTGGAACAGTAGGGGATATTGAGTCATTACCATTCCTTGAAGCGATTCGTCAAATCAAGAGTGATATTGGAACTCATAATGTTATGTATATTCACTGTACTTTGGTTCCTTATATTAAAGCGGCTGGTGAAATGAAGACAAAGCCAACCCAGCACAGCGTAAAAGAATTACGTAGTTTAGGTATTCAACCGAATGTGATTGTGGTACGGACTGAAAAGCCGATATCACAAGATATGAAGGATAAGATTGCTCTATTCTGCGATATTGATAAGAATGCAGTAATTGAAGCGCAAGATGCGGATACACTTTATTCGATTCCATTATCATTACAAGAGCAAAACCTAGATCAAATCGTTTGCGATCATTTAAAGCTGGCTGTTCCAGAAGCGGATATGACAGAATGGAAAGCTCTAGTTGAAAAAGTTTGTAATTTATCTTGCAAAACAAAAATTGCCCTTGTTGGTAAATATGTCGAGCTCCAAGATGCATATATTTCGGTTGTTGAAGCACTAAAGCATGCCGGTTATGCTTTTGATGCTGATATTGAAATTAAGTGGATTAATGCGGAGCATGTTAATGCTGGGAATGTTCACGAATTGCTTGCGGATGTCGATGGAATTCTTGTTCCAGGCGGATTTGGCGATCGCGGTGTCGAAGGAAAAATTCTTGCCACTCAGTTTGCCCGTGAACAGAAGAAGCCGTTTTTAGGAATTTGCTTAGGAATGCAGTTAGCGTCCGTTGAGTATGCTCGTAATGTCCTTGGTTTGAAGGATGCGCATTCATCTGAGTTGAATCCTGAAACAACAAATCCAGTGATTGACCTTCTTCCTGAACAGAAGGATATCGAGGATCTTGGCGGAACATTGCGCCTAGGTTTATACCCTTGTAAATTAACAGAAGGATCTAAAGCCTTTGAAGCGTACGGTGAAGAAGTCGTTTATGAGCGTCACCGTCACCGTTACGAATTTAATAATCATTACCGTCAAGCAATGGAAGCAGCTGGCTTCGTGTTTAGTGGTACAAGCCCAGACGGCCGCTTAGTAGAAGTGATCGAGTTAAATGATCATCCATGGTTCGTGGCTTCACAGTTCCACCCAGAGTTCAAGTCTAGACCAACTCGCCCACAGCCGTTATTCCGTGATTTTATTAAAGCTTCCTTACAATTTGGGGAAAAATAATCGTAAACAAACCTCGCCGAGCTGAGCTTCGGCGAGGTTTGTTTTTCTGATTTTACCGCAAAAATTGCTTTATCGGCGGTTTTCGGGGTTTTATCGGCGGTTTTTGCAAATTTATCGACGCAATTTCGATTTTTATCGACGCTTTTTAAACATTTATCGGCGCAAGTGGACAAAGTCACACACACTTCCCCTACTAAAAATCCTCCAAAATCTCCTCAAGCGTAAATTTTAAAGCGTAATAGACAAACAAGCCAGCCATCGCAGTTGGAAAACCAACCCGATTTCCAGTCTCAGTAGGCAACAAACCTTTCGACAACTTCAAATCGATGACAACATCTGCTAATTCGCCAATATTTTCCGCAGCATCCTCAACCACTGTACAAACGGCAACAAATGGGATCCCTCGCTCACCAAGTCTTCTTGCCAACTGAACAGCTTCGGCATCATTTGAAAATCGGCTAAACAAAATGACGCGGTCTGCCGAGGTCACCTTTTCAACACCATTCCACTTTTTCACAAAAGCTAAAGGTTCAGCGCCTTCAGTCGCTTCTACCGATACGGCGGCCATTTCAGCCACACCATATATATAGATGGCCCCATCACCAACAGCGGCTTGGGCCAACAAACGAGCTCCGTCCTCTAGTTCAAATTCATTCTGCTCCTGGATTTTTTTAAATAATCCAGAAAGCTGAGTCGAAAACATTTTTAACATTAAGCTCACGCCTCTCTTAACAAATTCTCTTAAACGATTATAGCCTTAATAAAATGAAATCTCCAAGTAGCAGCAAAGCTTGGTCGGCTGAAATATGAAAAAAATCGGAGAATCTGTCGAAACATTATTGACAGAAATATGGTCGCAAATATTGGGATTAGCAGGAAAACAAACGTTAAAACTAGAAATATACCTATTGGATAAAAAACAGAAGCATCAAAAATTAAAGAGGTGGATGGCATGAAAGGCAAGGTTTTAATCGTAGACGATCAATTTGGAATTAGAATACTACTTAATGAAGTACTGCAAAAGGAAGGTTATCAAACATTCCAAGCGGCTAATGGGGTGCAGGCGTTGGAAGTTGTAAATAAAAATTCGCCCGATCTTGTGTTGCTGGATATGAAAATTCCTGGAATGGACGGAATTGAAATATTGAAGCGCATGAAGGTGGTTGACCCTGATATCCGCGTCATTATTATGACTGCCTATGGAGAATTGGACATGATTCAAGAAGCAAAGGACCTCGGCGCATTGACTCATTTTGCTAAACCATTTGATATTGACGATATCCGAGCAGCCGTCCGTAAATATATTCCGGTATCTTCAAATTAATTTTTTTGGATCGAGAAGAAGCCGCGACTGCGGTGCAAAAATTTAACAAGAAAACATCTCGCAAAAAATCCCAATTTTTCTAAAAATTATTCGATGATTTTCTACAATTTTCAAGAAAATCACAAAGAAAACGTTTGCTTTATGAACAATGTTTAAATCGCTTGCTGAAGCATAGCATTTCTATTTTCTTTTTGGTATTATACTTATGAAGTTCGATAGGGTCGTTTGTTTCTTTTTACAAAAGCATCCCATACATAAACAAAAGTGTTGCAGGTTAACCTGTAAAAGAATACTGCTGTTGTTAAAGCGACTGCGATCATCAAGAAGGAGGAAATAAGAATGCCTTTAGTTTCAATGACTGAAATGTTAAATAAAGCAAAAGCAGAGGGCTATGCTGTAGGACAATTCAACATCAATAACCTTGAATTCACTCAAGCAATCCTTCAAGCTGCTGAAGCTGAAAAATCACCTGTAATCCTTGGTGTTTCTGAAGGTGCAGCTCGTTACATGTCTGGCTTCAAAACAATCGTAAAAATGGTTGAAGGCTTACTTGAGGACCTTAACATTACGGTTCCTGTTGCCATCCACCTTGACCATGGTTCAAGCTTCGAAAAATGTAAGGAAGCAATTGATGCTGGCTTTACATCTGTTATGATCGATGCTTCTCACCATCCATTTGAAGAGAACATTGCGACAACTGCTAAAGTAGTTGAGTATGCTCATTCAAAAGGCGTTTCTGTTGAAGCAGAATTAGGAACTGTCGGCGGACAAGAGGACGATGTTGTTGCAGAAGGCATCATTTATGCAGATGCAAACGAGTGTGTTGAGCTTGTTAAGCGCACTGGTATTGATTGTCTTGCTCCAGCACTTGGTTCTGTTCATGGTCCATACAAAGGTGAGCCAAAATTAGGTTTCCCTGAAATGGAAGAAATCGGTAAATTAACTGGCGTTCCGCTTGTACTTCATGGTGGTACTGGAATCCCAACTCATGATATCCAAAAATCTGTTTCTCTTGGAACAGCAAAAATTAATGTAAATACAGAAAACCAAATTGCTTCTGCGAAAGTGGTTCGTGAAGTATTGGCTGCAAAGCCTAACGAGTATGATCCTCGTAAATACTTAGGACCAGCTCGCGATGTAATTAAGGAAACCGTAATCGGAAAAATCCGTGAGTTCGGTTCTTCCAATAAAGCATAGTTCTGTTGTATAGTTCGTTATTGAAACCGTCCTCGATTAGAGGCGGTTTCAATTCATTTTTAAAAAACTAAAATATTTCGTTCAAACAATCATGAATGGGGGAAAAGAAATGAAGTTTTTTATTGATACAGCAAACATTGATGAAATTCGGGAAGCGCATGCATTAGGGATTTTAGCAGGAGTAACAACAAATCCTTCCCTAGTGGCTAAGGAAAAAAATGTTACTTTTCACGATCGTATTCGTGAAATCGCTTCACTAGTTCCAGGTTCTGTTAGCGCAGAAGTTATTGCACTTGATGCAGAAGGTATGATCAAGGAAGGAAAAGAGCTGGCAGCGATTGCGCCAAACATTACAGTTAAGCTTCCGATGACTCCAGATGGGTTGAAAGCTTGCTATGCTTTAACTCAGGAAGGAATCACTACAAATGTAACGCTTATTTTTAATGCAAACCAAGCATTGCTTGCTGCTAGAGCAGGTGCTACATATGTTTCGCCATTCCTTGGTCGTTTGGACGATATCGGTCAAAACGGTTTAGATTTAATTTCTACTATCTCAGAAATTTTTAACGTTCACGGCTTAGATACGCAGATTATTGCTGCATCAATCCGCCATCCAATGCACGTGACAGAAGCTGCGCTTAGAGGCGCTCATATTGCAACCATTCCGTTTAACGTTATTGCGCAATTAACGAAGCATCCGTTAACAGACAAAGGAATTGAAGCATTTCTAAAAGACTGGAATAACCGCTAATATATATATAAATTGCCTGTATAAAAATAAGTTTTTTGTGTGCAAAATGCTAGTAGAATCGACAATGCCTTTTGCGAATGGAAAATGATACCTGTATAATAGGGTATGGGTTTAGATTTATATTGAATATAGAAGGCGGAGGCCCCTGAAAAGCGAACGTTTCCAGTCGCCGGGCGGCTTGCGCTTGACACTGATTAAAATGCTATACTTCTTTTTTTTAAGAAGACAAGCCTTTAAAGGTGTGGTCTGTGTCAGTGCCTGATATTCATCAACAATCGACCAATCTTCACTTTAGGCTTAGAAGGGAGTAAAAAATGGAAAAGCTTAAAATTGCAGGCGGCTATCCTTTAAAGGGTACAGTTCGAATTAGCGGTGCCAAAAACAGTGCAGTTGCCTTAATTCCAGCGACAATTTTGGCCGATTCACCTGTAACGATAGAAGGATTACCAGATATTTCAGATGTTCAAATCTTAAAAGGGTTATTAGAAGAAATTGGTGGTAAAGTTGAAATTTCGAACAATGAAATGACAGTGGATCCGTCCTCAATGATTTCCATGCCCTTGCCGAATGGGAAAGTTAAAAAGCTGAGAGCTTCTTATTATTTAATGGGGGCTATGCTGGGTCGTTTTAAAAAGGCGGTCATTGGCTTACCTGGAGGATGTCACCTTGGTCCGCGTCCGATTGATCAGCATATTAAAGGCTTTGAGGCTCTTGGTGCCAAGATTACCAATGAGCAAGGAGCGATTTATTTGCGTGCTGACGAACTTCGAGGTGCACGTATTTATCTTGACGTTGTCAGTGTTGGTGCGACGATTAATATTATGTTGGCCGCGGTAAGAGCAAAGGGTCGGACTGTGATTGAAAATGCTGCAAAAGAACCAGAAATCATTGATGTCGCAACTTTGCTAACTAGTATGGGAGCGAAAATTAAAGGTGCCGGCACCGATGTAATCCGGATCGATGGTGTTGACCAGCTTCACGGATGCCGTCATACGATTATCCCGGATCGAATTGAAGCAGGAACCTATATGATTCTTGCAGCAGCAGTTGGGGAAGGTGTGCTGATCGATAACGTGATTCCAGAGCATCTTGAATCACTGCTTGCCAAGCTTCGCGAAATGGGAGTTCAGATCGAGGCAAGTGACGAACAGGTGTTTATTAATCCAACCGAAAAATTGAAAGCGGTTGATATTAAAACGTTAGTGTATCCGGGCTTTCCAACCGATTTACAGCAACCGTTTACTTCACTTTTAACAAGGGCTGATGGGTCAAGTGTTGTTACCGATACCATTTATGGTGCCCGATTTAAGCATATTGATGAGCTTAGAAGAATGAATGCCGGAATTAAAGTAGAAGGGCGCTCAGCGATTATCAATGGACCTGTTCAGCTGCAGGGAGCAAAGGTAAAAGCAAGTGATCTTCGTGCCGGTGCTGCTCTAGTCATTGCAGGCTTAATGGCCGAGGGGATTACTGAAGTAACAGGGCTTGAACATATTGATCGTGGTTACAGCCACATCGTTGAAAAGCTTCAGGGACTTGGTGCAACCGTTTGGCGCGAAGAATTAACGAAAGAAGAAAAAGAACAATTAAAAAATATATAGAGAAATAAGTGATATAATTTTTATGTTCAGTAAAAAGAGATAGACTTCCTAGAAATAACACCAAAGACAATTGGGAGGCGGGAAACCGATGGAGAGAAGTTTAACAATGGAGCTAGTCAGAGTAACAGAAGCTGCTGCACTTGGTTCTGCACGATGGATGGGTCGTGGAAAAAAAGACGAAGCTGATGATGCAGCAACATCTGCGATGAGAGATGTTTTTGATACGGTTCCAATGAAAGGAACGGTTGTAATTGGCGAAGGGGAAATGGATGAAGCTCCAATGCTATATATCGGCGAAAAGCTTGGAACTGGATTTGGTCCAAGAGTCGATGTCGCAGTTGACCCATTAGAAGGTACGAATATCGTTGCAGCTGGAGGTTGGAATGCTCTAGCGGTTGTTGCGATTGCTGATACTGGCAATTTACTTCATGCTCCAGATATGTATATGGAAAAAATCGCCGTTGGTCCTGAAGCGGTTGGGAAAATCGACATTAATGCATCTGTTTTGGAAAATTTACAAGCAGTAGCTAAAGCGAAAAATAAAGAGGTATGTGACATCGTAGCAACGGTCCTAAACCGTCCGCGTCATGACCACATTATTGCTCAGCTTCGCGAAGCGGGTGCCCGAATTAAATTGATTAACGATGGTGACGTTGCGGCGGCCATTAATACCGCGTTTGAGCACACTGGCGTTGATATTTTATTCGGTACAGGCGGAGCACCTGAAGGCGTTCTTTCAGCCGTTGCATTAAAATGTCTTGGTGGCGAAATTCAAGGGAAGCTAATTCCGTCTAACGACGAAGAAATCGCTCGTTGTCAGAAAATGGGGATTGAAGTGAACAAGGTTCTTTTAATGGACGACCTCGTAAAAGGTGATGACGCGATCTTTGCTGCAACAGGCGTAACAGATGGCGAATTGCTGCGTGGTGTTCAATTTACTGGAAAGTATGGAACAACTCACTCTGTAGTAATGCGTGCTAAATCCGGAACAGTCCGTTTCATTGAAGGCACTCATTATTTAAACAAAAAGCCACATTTTGTATGTAAATAATTAATCAATCAACTTTGAGGCTGACTAAAAAGGGAAAATTTCTACCACCTGCTGATTATGTTAGAATATTAAAAGTTGTAATTAGTTTTGTGGGAAAAATTCCCTAAAGAGTCAGCCTCCTCTATATAAAAGCCGCAAACGTCCTGCCCAACTTCAAATCGTTCCTTTTCTAAAAAAATTAGTTGCTTATTTTTTAAAAATAGAGGTACAATATTAATTGTTTTTTCTTAAAAAGTTTTCTGCATAATAACATACTCTTCTTTTACTTCTAGAAACCTTCTAACAAACAAATCTTACTTATTTTTCCATCCATATCATTTAAAAAGAATATTTGACCATTAATATGGGGGAACATACGAATCTGTTAAAGTGTGGTGTAATAATGGAACTTACCATTTCAAGTTTAGAAAATATGAAGCTCAAGGAACTTTACGAGCATGCTCGTCAGTTGAAGGTATCATATTACAGTAAATTAACGAAAAAAGAACTTATTTTTGCAATTTTAAAGGCGCGAGCTGAACAACAGGGCTATTTCTTTATGGAAGGTGTCCTTGAAATTATTCAATCCGAGGGCTTTGGCTTTTTACGGCCGATCAACTACTCGCCTAGCTCGGAAGATATCTATATTTCCGCATCCCAAATTCGTCGTTTTGACTTAAGAAACGGGGACAAGGTATCCGGTAAGGTCCGCCCTCCAAAGGAAAACGAACGATATTTTGGCTTACTCCACGTAGAAGCTGTCAATGGAGATGACCCGGAATCAGCGAAGGAAAGGGTTCATTTCCCTGCCTTAACTCCATTATATCCAGACCGCTTAATGAAGCTTGAGACTACTCCAAGACATCTGTCAACAAGAATCATGGATATCCTTGCTCCGGTTGGCTTCGGACAACGTGGCTTGATCGTTGCGCCGCCTAAGGCTGGTAAAACGATGCTACTGAAGGAAATTGCCAACAGCATTACCACGAATCATCCGGAAGCGGAATTGATAGTATTATTAATTGATGAACGTCCTGAGGAAGTAACAGACATTGAACGCTCTGTTGCCGGTGATGTTGTTAGCTCCACATTTGATGAGGTTCCAGAAAATCACATTAAAGTGGCTGAGCTTGTTCTCGAACGGGCGATGAGACTTGTTGAACATAAACGCGATGTTGTAATTTTAATGGATAGTATTACACGTCTTGCACGTGCCTACAACCTGGTGATCCCGCCAAGCGGTCGTACGTTATCAGGGGGGATTGACCCGGCAGCATTCCACCGTCCAAAGCGATTTTTCGGGGCAGCCCGTAATATTGAAGAGGGCGGCAGCTTGACGATTTTGGCGACTGCTCTTGTCGATACAGGCTCGCGTATGGACGATGTAATTTATGAAGAATTTAAAGGAACAGGGAATATGGAGCTTCATCTTGATCGCTCTTTGGCCGAGCGCCGTATTTTCCCAGCCTTGGATATTCGTCGTTCTGGTACTCGGAAAGAGGAGCTGCTGTTGCCGAAGGATCAGTTGGACAAACTATGGGCGATGCGCAAGGCAATGACCGATTCACCAGACTTTGCCGAAAAGTTCCTGAAAAAGCTAAGAACAACAAAATCCAACGAAGAATTCTTCGCCAAACTAGGCGAAGAAATGAAAGCAAAACGCTCATAACACTGTGGTGTGGTAAAGCAGTGGGGGACAGTCCCCCGGTGCTGTGATACGGTAAAGTGATGGGGGACAGTCCCCCAGTGCTGTGAAGTGGTAAAGTGTCAAACTGTGTATTTTGCCATAATTACTTTATTGCAAAACGGTGCCTTGCTTGTTATAATAATTTCAGTGTGTTTTTAAATTTACAGAGTTAGGAAATGATTCTAGCCTGTAGTATATAACTCTGTTTCGAAAGATTCAGGGCGGAAGGAGATGAAAAGAATGAAAGCAGGAATTCATCCAAATTACAAAACAATCACGGTGAAATGTGCTTGTGGTAACGAGTTCGAAACTGGTTCAGTTAAAAACGAACTTAAAGTTGAAACTTGTTCTGAATGCCACCCATTCTATACAGGTCGTCAAAAATTCGCTGAAGCTGGCGGACGTGTTGACCGTTTCAACAAAAAATACGGTCTTAAGTAATAAAGCGAAACTTTCTGTTGCGAAAGTTTTAATTCCCGCAATCGCGGGATAATTGCATAAAAACAGGCAAGAATGAACCATTCTCCTTGCCTGTTTTTTATTTTTCAATTAATCGACAACAGCAGGGTGGAATCGACCTAAACAGCTTACAGCTGTGGTGGTTTTTAACCAGGCTTTTATTGGATAGGCTGTGTTAATTTTGAGCACTCTGTTGATTGGAGCGGAAGGTGCGAGACTCCTGCGGGAGAAGGTGTCTCGGGAGACCCCACAGGCGCTATGCGCCGAGGAGGCTCCCGGACTCCCCCGCGGAAAGGGAGCACCTGGAGCGGAAATCAACAGCCCCAGTTAACACAGTCATTGGATAAATCGAGCAAATTCGTCAATGTTAAACATAAACATGTCAATGGACGTAAAAGGAGAGGCCGTTCATGTACGTAATGAAGCAAAGCGGTTGGGTTGAGGTAATCTGTGGCAGC
The DNA here is from genome assembly GCF_051233475.1 of Neobacillus terrisolis. Lineage (NCBI taxonomy): Bacteria > Bacillati > Bacillota > Bacilli > Caryophanales > Bacillaceae > Neobacillus > Neobacillus terrisolis. Next base: position 133,774 of record NZ_JBKFGH010000013.1, read on the forward strand.
ATGTTTTCCGGAAAATCGGAAGAACTGATTCGCCGTGTCAGACGGACTCAATTTGCCAAACAAAAAGTAGTCGTGTTCAAACCAAAAATCGATAACCGTTATAGCAAAGAGGCTGTCGTTTCTCATAATGGTACTACAATTGTTGCAAATCCTATCTCTCATTCAAGTGAAATTTTCCAAAATATCGATGCAGAGGTAGACGTAATTGCCATTGATGAAGTCCAATTTTTTGATGAAAACATCGTTGCCGTCATACAACAATTGGCCGATAGCGGTTATCGCGTCATTACTGCGGGCTTGGACCAGGATTTCAGGGGAGAGCCATTTGGTCAAATGCCAGCGTTAATGGCTATTGCTGAGCAGATTACCAAGCTCCAGGCTGTCTGTTCTGTTTGCGGTTCACCGGCCAGCCGCACCCAACGCTTAATTAATGGCAAACCGGCCTCTTATCACGATCCGGTTATTTTAGTGGGGGCGGCAGAAGCGTATGAAGCGCGCTGCCGTCATCATCATGAAGTCCCGTTAACGGAACGACAAGCAGATCCATCCGAAGCATCCGCGGAAGAGGAAGTATCTGCGGAAATCATTAGCTAATTTGCTTTGGTAAGTTGTGGTTGCGAAAACAGGCAGTCAGTCGGAAGGCGTATAAATAGTACACCAAAAGCATGGATTCACGATGATCCATGCTTTTTGGTATATTAATTTGCATGATTTGGGTTCCTCCTAAAATTTTTGCCGGCCATCAGGTCCGTTATTTTCATGAAAAACAGCACTTTTTGATTTTTTCCGGACACTGAGTCCTCTATTTGCTAAAAAATCATCCAAAATGATAGCTTTTAAGCCAAATAAGGGATCGTATGTCCGCTAAAAGGTGGAAACCCCTGATTTTGATTGAAATAGCGGAACGTATGTCCGCTCAAACCGGCAAGCCCCTAAAATTTGTAAGCAAAACAGATTAGCATTTAAATAGTACACCAAAAGCATGGATTCACGATGATCCATGTTTTTTTGTATATTAACTTGCACAATTTGGGTTCCTAAATCTTTTGCCGGACATCAGGTCCGTTATTTTCATGAAAAACAGCACTTTTTGATATTTTCCGGACACTGAGTCCGCTATTTGCTAAAAAATCACCCAAAATGATAGCTTTTAAGCCAAATAAGGGATCGTATGTCCGCTCAAAGGCGGAAACCCCTGATTTTGATTGAAATAGCGGAACGTATGTCCGCTCAAACCGACAAGCCCCTAAAATTTGTAAGCAAAACAGATTAGCATTTAAATAGTACACCAAAAGCATGGATTCACGATGATCCATGCTTTTTTGTATATTAATTTGCACGATTTGGGTTCCTCCTAAAATTTTTGCCGGACATCAGGTCCGTTATTTTCATGAAAAACAGCACTTTTTGATTTTTTCCGGACACTGAGTCCGCTATTTATTAAAAAATCACCCAAAATGATAGCTTTTAAGCCAAATAAGGGATCATATGTCCGCTCAAAGGCGGAACCCCCTGATTTTGATTGAAATAACGGATTGTATGTCCGCTAAAAGGCGGGAACCCCTGATTTTGATTGAAATAGCTGATCGTATGTCCGCTCAAATCCACACCCACCTAAAATTTGTAAGCAAAAAGAATCATTTCCCCGGACATACTACGATCAGGAGGTATGTCAAAATGAAAAAACTGAATTTGCTCATCTTATTCCTACTATTGATCACCACTGGCTGTGCCTCAAATGAACAATATAGTGCAAAGAAAATGGAAAATCGCAATGACCAACGCATAAACACCCTTCAACAGGGCAATCAAGTGAATGAAATCCGCGGCCGGACGATGAGCGACCAAAATCCGAACCTGGTAAATATTAATGGGAGAAGCTACGACCGCGGGGATGATGTCGACCATGCCCGAAGTGTCATTAACCGGATGGAAGGATTTCGCCCGGGCGCAATCTGGATTAATGGAAGTGGAATGTGGGTAACAGCTTATAAAAAAGGAATGATGACGAATGACGAAAAAATTGATGCAGAAGCGAGCTTACATGAGCGTCTAACTCGGGCATTACCACGGTACCGAATTGAAGTCCGTGTGCTTGAGGACCGCTCCTAGCTGTTTCAAAAACCCAAAATCCGACCCAAACAAAAAGGACAGCCGCACATCTACGGCTGTCCTCAATAAATCGAACAAACAACAATCTTAAAAACTACGGCATAAGCCAATCCGATGGAATTTTGGTGCAAACGTGGCACAATCCGCCTTCATCATCTGCGAACGATAAATACGTTTGCTTGCATCGTTTACATTTTCCTTCCACAATCGAAAACCGTGATAAGGAACTTTCCCCTACATTTTCCGAAATTGAGATCGCCCCTTCAGGACAAGCATCCTCACAAAGCCTGCAATTTGGGCATTTCTGATGATCAATGACAAGCTCAGCATCAGTCACGCTGAAAACACCCTGAGGGCAAAGGATAAAGCAGCCCTTGCAAAGAGAACACTTTTCACGGTCCAGGCTAGCTTCGAAAAACTGAACATCAGGATAATAGAAGGGAAGTGACCAGGCATTGGAATTTTGCTTCCAGGAAGCAGGGGCTAAATCCTTGGCCAAGCTTTGCCCTTTATGCTTCGCGGTTACAAGTAATTGCCGCCTTGTCATTTCAGGTTCCTTCATTTCCTCTGCTTTTTGAAAAAAGAATGGCTGCATATTTAAGCTTAATAATATTTCATTCGCTTCACTGATTGCCTTTTTCCATTCAAGGTCTTGCCAGTAACTTGGAACCGATATTCCTTTAATCCCTCTTTTGCGAAAAATCAGCAATTCTTTAACGGTTGGACAGTAATGGGGCTCGTAGCAAAGCATTCCGTTTTTCACCGTTCGGTTCGGTACTGTTCCGTTAATGGCGCCGACTGGACAAGCGGTGATGCACCCGCCGCATGAATCACATTTATCTAAATCATGCCGAACTCTATTGTTTTCGATTGATAATGCCTCGACAGGACAATGATCCATGCAGGTGGTGCAGGTTGATTTCGGACTGACCTCCCGCGAACAACGCTCCGTAATCGTAACATCAATTGAAAGGCTTTCAAGCCATTTAAAAATAAGTGACATGTGCTCACCTGCTTAGAGAATGAATTTTAGCCTATTTATTTCTCTATGGCTTAAGAAATTGTTCGAAAAAATAATTCAAATTACAACTTGGCATCGCGGTGCGGTGTAATCACCAGGTTTGGACGGGTAACATCGGCGTTTGGCATTCCTTTGATTTGGTTGACATCCCCGTACTTTTTGCGCAACTCATCAATCGGTCCAAACTCAATGGCCCGCAGTGGACAGGTGGCGACGCAAACAGGATCTTCCCCTTTTTCGAGAAGGTCGATACAAAGATTGCATTTATTTGATTTCTTAATTTCTTCGTTATATTGTGGTGCTCCGTAAGGGCAGGCTTGAATACAATATCTCGTACCGATACAAACATCCTGCTTGATAATAACAACACCGTCTTCGGGACGCTTCTCAATCGCTCCGGTAGGACAATTTTTTAAGCACGCAGGTGCTTCACAATGATTGCAGGAGATTGAAAAAGTAAAAGCTTTAACATTCGGCGTAATCGCGTAGCCGTTTTCCGTATAATCGCCCTCTTCATAAGAATAAACGCGGCGGTAATTAATGCCCACATCCAGGTCATTTTTATCCTTACAGGAAACGGAACAGGCTTTACACCCGATACAAATGGCTTGATTTATATAAAATCCCAACTGCGTCAAGATTCTTCACTCCTTTAATAATGGGTTAAGTTCATCAATAAAAATTTCAGTGTTTTTCTAAAAGGTTTTATGAATGACTTGACGCTAAGCCCGCTCAATTTGAACAAGATTGGTTAGCTGTGGATTCGCCTTGGCCAGCGGGGTAGGGTGATGCTTCGTAAGAACATTCACTGAACCTCTTTGGTCAATTCCTTTTTCATTTGGAGTGTACCAGCCACCTTGTGGAATCGCGGCTACTCCAGGCATGATCCGGCTTGTCACCTTCACATCAATTTCAAGTTCGCCCCTTCCATTAAACACTCTCGCTCTGTCTCCGTCTTTGATTGAACGTGCCTTTGCGTCGACGGGATTAAGCCACATTTCCTGTTTTGCTGCTTCTTCAAGCCATGGGTTATTATCATGGGTTGAGTGAACTCTCCGCTTGTAGTGCCAGCTAATTAATTGCAATGGATAGGTTTCCTTCAGCGGATCCTCTGGACCTTCCCAAGCTGGAACATACTTGGCAATCGCCGGAATTTCCTTTGGATTGTTCATATCATAAAGAGCTTTAGAGAACAGTTCGATTTTTCCGGATGGCGTTTCGAACTTGTTGTTGGCCGGATCTTCAATTTGTTTTTGGAAGGCAATGTTCGGCGCATCGTGCTTGAAATAATAAACGCCCATTTTGCGGAACTCTTCAAATGTTGGGAAGTCAGGATGCATCTCTTCCTTCGTCCGCTTGATGCTTTCCTTCACCCAATCGAGTGCCGTTTTTCCTTCAGTAAATTTATCTTTAACGCCTAATTTATCAGCGATTTCGGCAAATACATCGTATTCGTTTCGGCATTCAAACAATGGATCGATAACTTTATCGCCAAAAATAACGTAGTCACCGGTACCCCATGGCGTTCCGATGTCATAACGCTCAAAGAAGGTCGTTGCCGGTAAAATAATATCGGCGTACTTCATGCTAGGCGTCATGAAAATATCGCTGGCCACGATAAATTCAACCTTACTTTCATCTACAAGAAGTTTATGGGTCCGATTAATATCGGAATGCTGATTGATCAGCATGTTGCCGGCCATGTTAAAAATAAGCTTAATATTTGTATTTAACTTATCGGCTCCTTGCAGGCCGTCTGCAGCAGTCAGCTCAGTGCCTCTTTCAACTGCTTCGGTCCACTGGTAACAAGGAATCGTCGCTTTAATCGGATTTTCGAATGTGATTGGGAAGACGATGCCTGAACGTGGTTCGCTATAACCTGTTCCAGCTGCCCAACCGCCAAGCTTACCAACATTTCCGGTTAAACATGCAAGCTGTGCGCCACCGCGCATAACCTGTTCGCCATAGGCATGACGCTGTGGTCCCCAGCCTTGAATTAATGCGGCCGGCTTCGCTGTTGCATATTCACGAGCGATTTGCCGGATTTTTTCGGCCGGAACGCGCGTAATTTTCTCAGCCCATTCAGGCGTTTTTGCGATACCGTCTTTTTCGCCAAGCAGATAGCTTTTCAATGATTCTTTTTTATCAACGCCGTCAGGCATGTGATCGCTATCAAAGCCGACGCAGAATTGATCCAGGAAGGCTTGATCATGTAAGTTTTCAGTAATGATCACATAGCCCATCGCGTCCATCATTGCATTGTCAGTGGTTGGTAAAATCGGAATCCATTCGTCGGCAAATGCAACAACCGTATCTGTGTAACGCGGGTCAATTACGACGATTTTCGTGCCGTTTTTCTTCGCCGCTAACAGGAAATCACGGTATGGAGTTGAGAAAATAATCTCGGCAGGATTTTGCCCCCAAAGGATGATATATTTTGAGTGAAGCAAGCTGTCATAGCTGTTTCCTGAATTATTTGATCCGTAAGTATACGGGGTAGCAACGTTACTTGCTCCGGAGCTATAATCATTCCGATAATGAAGGAAACCGCCGGTTAAGGCCATTAATCTTCTTGCACAAGTCCGTCCGGCATAAAGCCCTTGGTTACCGGATGCATAATTGGCATATCTTGAATCTGGGCCATATTTATCGCCGATCCTCTTCATTTCAGAGGCAATCGTGTCAACGGCTTCTTCCCAGCTGATTCGTTCGAATTTTCCTTCGCCACGCTTGCCAACCCGCTTCATTGGGTATTTCAGGCGGTCGGGATGATACAGCATCGAGCGATAGCTTCTTCCTCTGACACAAGCTCTTAATGCAGGAGTGGACAGATCGTCACCTTTGTTGGTGTCCGTACTAATCCGAACGACAACGCCATCTCGCACATGTGCTTTAATGACACATTTTCCACCGCAGTTGTTTACACTACAAGTAGAAACGACGGTTTCAGTAACCTCCTTAATCTCCGGACTTTTTACTTCCTTCTTATCTATTAAAAGCTTCGTGCCGATTCCCCCGGCAATAACCGGAACGGCTGCTGCACCAGTCCATTTTAAGAAGGTTCGGCGCTTCATATTCGTTGAAATTAACGGCTTTTTATCTGACATTTGCTAATGCCTCCTTTATCTCTATCAATGATTCATAATCAGATTCGATAAAATCCTCAAGCAGCATGGCTGCTCCTTTAAATAAAAGACTGTCAGTATTCTTAGTAATTTTCGCGCAAAAAGCCGGGATCCATTGACGTATGTGCTGGTCAAGAAAGTCAATTTGATGGTCTAACAGAGCATCAAGCTTGGCAAAATCCGCTTCCTGCAAACATAAGTTATTTACATGCATTAAAAACTCTAATTCAATCGTAATGTGGTCATCCGGTTCATTGTTTTCACGGACAAACTCTAGTCCAAACTCGTGATAACAACGGCGAACCTGGTAAGTGGATTCATCAAAAAGGAGTTGTTCTTTGCTCCGATAGACAGATTCCCAAGGAGGAGCCACGATCATACCCGGCCCTAAGAATAGGCGGTTAAACTCTGCCTCTGCTTCCTGAAGCTCGGATTCTGTTACTCTATTAAAAAATTGATAGAGATATTCGCCACCTTGATTAAGTTCTTGTAACCCTTGAAAGCTGCCTTGATCTTTGAGCTCGGAAATCGTTGTTGCGGAAAGAGGTTTGAAAAATAACAATTGTAAAAACTGGTAAAAATTTTGTCTAACCTTGAAGTAATCCAACAGTGGGGCAGCATCGATTGTTTGCATAAGTCCACTCCCTGCAGAAATTTGTATTTGTGAATAATTTCACAATATTTATAGCCATAGTTCTCCCATATAAAAAAATAGGGAAGTGAAATTACTCACATCATTCATTTCGGTATATCAATATAATGAAGATTTATCTATCATCTTGATTTTACAGCATTCCATATATATAGAAATTAAGCGTGGGAATTCTTCACATATTATTCAAAATGTGTAGACAAAATATGGACGATTTTATAAAATTAATATTTTTTTAATATATTGATGCAAGGGGACGGTTCTCCTGCATCAAAAAGGAGCAGGAGAACCGTCCCCATGATTCAAAAAGGAGCGGGAGAACCGTCCCCTTGATTGACTGGGGGGAGTGGCTGTACTATAATTAGAATGTTATGGGTTCTTTCTGAAGGGGCTTAAGCGGCGCACGGGAATCGTTATGAACGTGCTTTTTGAATGGATTTTGAAGATATTAACGCAGTGTATAAGACTGGTTTATTTTTATAAAAAAGAAAAAATTTAGAGGTGAAGAATCATGTTTGATCGTCTTCAAGCGGTTGAAGATCGTTATGAGAAGCTGAATGAGCTTTTGAGTGATCCGGATATTGTGAATGACCCGAAGAAGCTTCGCGATTATTCGAAGGAGCAAGCTGATATACAGGAAACGGTGCAAGCATACCGTGAGTATAAGGATGTTAGGGAGCAGATTGCTGATGCGAAGGCAATGCTCGATGAGAAGCTGGATGCGGAAATGCGCGAGATGGTGAAGGAAGAGTTAAGTGACCTGGAGGCGCAGAAGGTTGAGTTACAGGAGAGAATGCGGATTCTCTTGATTCCGAAGGACCCGAATGATGATAAGAACGTTATCTTTGAAATTCGTGGTGCTGCCGGTGGTGAGGAGGCTGCATTGTTTGCGAATACTCTTTACCGGATGTACAGCCGTTATGCGGAAACGCAGGGCTGGAAAACGGAAGTAATCGATGCGAATCCAACTGGTCTTGGCGGTTTTAAAGAGATTATCTTCATGATTACCGGTAAAGGTGCTTATTCGAAATTGAAGTTTGAAAATGGGGCCCACCGCGTGCAGCGTGTTCCGGAAACGGAATCTGGCGGCCGGATTCATACGTCAACGGCGACGGTTGCTTGTTTGCCGGAAGCGGAAGATGTGGAAGTGGAGATTCATGATAAAGATGTCCGCGTCGATACGTACTGTTCAAGCGGCGCCGGCGGACAATCGGTTAACACGACTGCGTCAGCGATCCGTGTTACGCACATTCCAACTGGGATTGTGGTAACGTGTCAGGATGAGAAGTCGCAGCATAAGAATAAGGACAAGGCGATGAAGGTATTGCGTGCCCGTGTGTATGATAAGTTCATGCAAGAGGCGCAGGCGGAATATGATGAGGTGCGTAAGAGCGCGGTTGGAACGGGTGACCGTTCGGAGCGGATTCGTACGTATAACTATCCGCAAAACCGTGTAACCGATCACCGTATTGGTTTGACGTTGCAGAAGTTAGATCAAATTATTGAAGGCCGACTCGATGAGATTATCGATGCGTTGATTTTAGAAGACCAGTCTAGCAAGTTGGAGTCTGGTTCAGATGAGTAAGATTTATGAAGCCCTGCACTGGGCTTCTTCTTTTTTAAAGGAGAAGGCTCGGGATGAGAATGCCGGGGAGCTGTTGTTGCGGTTTGTGACGGGGAAGTCGCGCTCGGAGTTGTTTGCGAGTTTTCATGATGAGCTTTCCGCTGATGTGGAGGCGCGCTTTCGGGCTGCAGTCGAGACGCATGCAGCGGGGCGGCCGGTTCAGTATATTATTGGGTATGAGGAGTTTTATGGACGGCGCTTTTTGGTGAATGAAGAGGTGCTGATTCCGCGTCCGGAGACGGAAGAGCTTGTGTATGGGATGCTGGAGCGCGTTGGGGCTGTTTTTGGTAAAAATAAAGCCGTGGACGTTGTCGATATTGGGACTGGCAGCGGCGCGATTGCGGTGACGTTGAAGCTGGAGAATCCGGCGTTGCAGGTTGTGGCGAGTGATTTAGCGTTGGCGTCTTTGGAGGTTGCGAGGGAGAATGCGTCGCGGCTTGGCGCAGCGGTGGAGTTTGTTCACGGCGATTTACTGCAGCCGTTTATTGCCGAGGGCCGGAAGTTTGATGTGGTGATTTCGAATCCACCGTATATTCCGGTAGGCGATATCGCCGGGATGTCCGAGGTGGTGACGGAGCACGAACCACACCGCGCGTTGTTTGCGGGTGATGATGGTCTGGATTTATACCGCCGCTTTATGGAGGAACTGCCGCTTGTGTTGAAGGAGCGGGCGCTGGTCGGCTTTGAGGTCGGCGCCGGTCAAAGTGAGGCGGTGGCGGAAATGCTACGGGCGACTTTTCCGGGGGCTTCGGTTGAAGTCGTGTTTGATATTAACGGCAAGGACCGGATGGTGTTTGCGACGATTGAATAGATTTTGGTGGCGTTCGCCGCGGTACTGAGTTTTAGTGCCGCGCTTTTTTGTTAGAGGGATGTTTGTGTCCCAAATACGTTTTGGCGGATAGAAGTGCTTTTTTAGCGGATAGCGCCCACGTTTTGGCGGATAACCGCTGCATTTTGGCGGATAGACACCACATTTTGGCGGATAGCAGCCTTTTTTTAGCGGATAGCCATTTCATTAGCAGGGGAACCGCCCCAATTTTATGCAAAAAATCAGAAACAGGCTATTCATTCGTAAATTTCCAGTATGAAACCTGCACTATCAAAATTTTTCATTTTACTAGTTTAAGAATGTTTGATGCTGTCCACAATGGGTTAGTGAGGGGACGGTGGCAGAGAGATGAAAAATAAAATTATCACAGCTTATATCATTTTATTATCATTCGCAACGATTTTTAGTTTATATATTCCAAAAAACGAAGTAACCGCTAAAGAGGAAATTGTCATTCCAAACGAGGCGATTCGCCTGCGTATTTTAGCCAATAGTGATGCAGAGGCGGATCAAGCGCTGAAACGAAAAGTTAGAGACGCGGTGAATGCAGAAATTACGAAGTGGGTTCAAGATTTAACTTCATTAGAAGAAGCTAGAACAGTGATTCAGTCGCATCTTCCGGAAATTCAACAGATTGCTGAGCAGGTGGTTGAAAGTGAGAATGCAACCCAAACGGTTACAGCTCAATTTGATAAAGTAGAGTTTCCGACGAAATTATATGGGCAGTTCTTGTATCCTGCTGGAGAGTATGAAGCGATTTTGATCACGCTTGGTGAAGGGGAAGGGGCCAATTGGTGGTGCGTTTTATTCCCGCCGCTGTGCTTCTTGGATATATCAAATGGAGTGGCTGTTAGTGACGGATTTGATGAAAAGAAACCGAAGAATGAAAAGCCTGCCAGTAAAAAAGTAAAACAAGCTGCTGAAGAAAGCAAAAATGCTCCATCAGCGCCGGAAGCAACCAGCACACCAGTTGAACAACCTAACGATGAAGAGGTAAACATCGAGACAGCTTCATCGGGCCAAACCCAAAAGGTTGCCCAGGCGTTAACTGCAACTCCTGCAAAAGTTGAGATGACGAAAGCGGAAGTTGCCCAAGCGGAAAAAAGTGAAGCTGTAAAATCAGCCCAACTTGAAGCAGAAAAACAAGCTTCACCGGCGGTGACCGCTGGAGAAAAAGCTGACAAAACGGAGCAAAAGGCACCTGTATACACAGAAGAAGACGAACAGGAAGTCGAAGTGAAATTTTTCATTAAAGAATTGTGGACAAAATTGTTTTAATAAACGAAACAGCCTTCATTTCCAGCCGTAAAGAAACTGGAAATGAGGGCTTTTTTATCGAAATGGCGGTTCTACTTTCTCTCTTTTTTCATATTTATGTTAATAGAATGGACAAAAGCGCAAGCGCCCGGGTAGCTCCGTATGGACTGGAGCACATCGACTGAGATAAAGGAAACACGAAGAGCGGTAGCGATTCGATGTTGACTTATCGTAGGGAGGTGGGCCGAAGTCCACTAGGAGCTGGGCGCTGGAGCTGGACGTCTCTTACGTCTTAAACCTTGTCCACAAAGTAAAAATCTATAATTTCCTATAACATGATAAAAGAGGTGGAATAAATGAACACAACGATACGTTTTGCTGACCGTCAAGACACCCTTAAAGTGCTGGCCTACTTAACGAAAGCCAATCTTGGCACGGAAGGGGTAGCGGATTCAATCGATTATTTTCTGTTAATGGAGGACTCGAAAGGGGAGATCTTGGCTACACTAGGAATCGAGCCGTGTGGAACGATCGGTTTGCTGCGCTCGTTAGCAATGTCCGCCACCCTAAAGGAAGCGGATATCCTCGCGCTGTTTAATCAAATGTATTTATTGGCCAAGGAAAAATCCTTGTCCACACTATACTTAGCGACCAATAAGCCCGATTCGGTGTCGTTTTTTCAAGTGTTAGGGTTTAATTTACTAGATTCAAAAGATGTGCCGGTGGAATTATTGGAACTGAATCACGTGCAGCATATTTTCACTGTGGATAACTCGTTTTTTATGCAGTTAAATCTTTGATCTGTGGATATATCCACAAAGTTATCCACGGATTGCCATTATTTATTCACATTTTGTGGATAAAACCTTGTATTCCCTCTCATCTTCTTTTATACTTTCAACAGAAATGAAGGTCAAACCGTAGATACATAGACCTATTTTTAAAGGTGGATGAAAATGAAAACTCATGTTTGGTCCGTGGATAAGTTTGTGGACAATCTTGAAAGTTACCCACAGATTACACAGGCAGCTAATTTTTTGAAAAATAATGAAGTGGTCGCATTCCCGACTGAAACCGTGTATGGACTAGGCGGCAATGCCGAAAGCAGCGACGCTGTAGCGAAAATTTTTGCTGCAAAAGGGCGCCCGTCCGATAATCCATTAATTATACACATCGCCTCAACGGAACAATTAGCGGCGTTTGTTAGCAGCATCCCGCAAACGGCGGCCGTATTAATGGACAACTTCTGGCCCGGCCCGTTAACGATTGTTTTAAATAAAAAGGAAGGGAAGCTTTCGGAGCTCGCGACAGCAGGGTTATCCACAGTCGCCGTCCGCATGCCTGACCATCCGATTGCATTGGCGCTTATCAAGCAGTCCGGTCTACCGATTGCTGCACCGAGTGCCAATCAGTCCGGAAAGCCGAGCCCGACGCTGGCACGCCATGTCTTTGAAGATTTAGATGGGCAAATTGCCGGTATTGTCGACGGCGGTCCGACTGGAGTGGGCGTCGAGTCAACGGTGATTGATTGTACTGAAGCGATTCCGGTCATCCTTCGCCCGGGCGGGGTCACGAAGGAGCAAATCGAAGCGGTAATCGGTGAGGTGGCGGTTGATCCGGCTCTTAAAAATGCGGAGGCGGCCCCGAAATCGCCGGGGATGAAATATCGCCACTATGCGCCGAATGCCCCGTTATATTTAGTCGCTGGAAGCCATGCTTTTTTACAAAAGCTTGTTAATGAACAGCGGGCAACTGGTGCAAAGGTTGGTGTTTTAACAACGGAGGAAGCGGTCCGCGACTATGATGCGGATTTGGTCCTGCCGTGCGGACGTCGTGATCAGCTGGAAACGGTGGCAGCTTCCTTGTATGGAACGCTGCGGGCCTTTAATGAGTCTCGAGTTGACGTTATTTTTAGCGAAATCTTCCCGGAGACCGGTGTAGGACAGGCGATCATGAACAGGCTCAGTAAAGCCGCTGCCAACCAAGTCATTACCGAACCCGTTGAAGGCTGAAGTGGCAATGCCATTTAGTTAAATCCGATAAACCTGGGCGCCAATTTCATATTCTAAACCCCTTTGGACGTGCATATGCTGAATTAGTAAGTCCAAGGGGGAAAGACAATTGGCGGCAATCATAGGGGAAATTTTCACATTAAGTATCATGGCATTTGCATTGGGTATGGACGCATTTTCCGTCGGCCTTGGGATGGGAATGATCAAGCTGCGCATGCGGCAAATCTTCAGGATTGGCATTACGATCGGCTTATTTCATGTTTGGATGCCCTTGCTTGGAATGATCGCCGGAAGGTTTCTATCAGATAAATTCGGCACGATTGCCGGCTATGCAGGAGGCTTGCTATTGCTTGCGCTCGGGCTGCAAATGATATGGTCCAGTTTGAAGAGTGATGACAGCAGGATGATCACCCCGGTCGGCTATGGCTTAATTGTGTTCGCTTTAAGCGTTAGCTTGGACAGTTTTTCGGTTGGACTGACGCTCGGGATCTATAAAGCCAAAACCGTGGCCGTTCTTGTTTGCTTTGGACTAGCCGCAACTGTATTAACGTGGGCCGGGCTGTTAGTCGGTCGAAAGGTGCAGGGCTTGCTTGGTACGTACAGTGAGGCACTCGGCGGGAGCATCCTCCTCGGCTTCGGGCTTAAGCTGCTGTTGCCGATATAAAATGAACCTACAACCTTAGTTAATCTGGCGCTAAGGTTTTTTTTGCGGAAATCGAGCTTCTTGAGCGGGAATCAACACCGCCATTATAAAACAAACAAGTTTGTCGCTTTTGAAACGTTTTTGTCTTATCACTATTTTAATAGGAAAATATTGCTTATAATGAAAATGGATAAAGGAGGCAGGGATGATGGTTCGAGTTTTGTTTGTTTGTACAGGAAATACGTGTCGAAGCCCGATGGCTGAAGCAATTTTAAAAAGTAAAGCAGTGGATGGGGTGGAAGTGAAATCCGCTGGTGTGTTTGCGATGAATGGCAGCCCGGCCTCAGCTCATGCTCGAGCCGTACTGGGTGAATACAATATTGCCGAGCAACATCAATCTACGATGCTAACCGAAACAGAAGTAAATTGGGCCACTTATATTTTTACGATGACAGAAGGGCACAAGGCTTCCGTCATTAGTCAGTATCCCGATGCTTCTGAGAAAACCTTTACGTTAAAAGAGTTTGCAGAAAGTGGCGCCATGAATAACGACATCGTTGACCCATATGGCGGTTCGATTGAGCTTTATCGTCAAACTTTTTCGGATATTCACGCTATGATAGATAAAATAATTGACCGGTTGACGAACTGATTGGGAGGAAGTACATGGAGACGGAGAAGCGATATAAATTTGGCCTTAGAAAAAAACTTGTTATCTACACTACGGTTCTGGCAGCGATTACGTATACATTCACTGCCTGGTTTATATTTTTCATCGATCCGTATCTCCAGGATATGTTTGGAATCAATGAACATATCACGATTTTTTTAACCTTGCTGTTAGGCGTTCTTTGGTCGGGAATTTTGGCTTTTTTTACAGCGAAGATTATTACCAATCCGCTGAATAAATTAGAGCATGTCGTTCGAGAGGCGGCGAAAGGGAAAATCAGTGTTGCGGCCGAAATCGGCAAGTCGGATGATGAGATTCGCTCGCTAAGCGTGGCTTTTAATGAGCTGCTGATCAACACTCGCGAAATCGTCCAAAGTATTGATGAGAATTTCAACAAAACGAACGAAAAGATGCAGTCTATTTCAGAAAAAACATCGCACGTAACAGAGCAGGCCCAGTCTATTTCCCAGACGATTAAGGAAATATCCGCCGGCGCGGACAGTTCAGCGTTCGCGATTCAATCCAATGCTGAATCGGTTGAAGAAATGATCAGGGTTGCTGAAGAGGTTCAGAAAAAGGCGAAGGCTTCAGAGGGAGTATCCAATGAGTTAGTGGAAGACCTGATTGATTCGAAAAAGGTGATTTACTCGTTGATTACCGGAATTGAGCAGTTGGCTAACAGCAATCAGCAATCGTTGCATACGGTTAGACGTCTCGAAGAACATGCAAAAAAGATTGAACAAATTACCGGACTCGTTGGCGATATATCCAGTCAAACGAATTTGCTCGCCTTAAATGCATCGATTGAAGCAGCTCGAGCTGGTGAGCATGGCCGCGGCTTTGCGATTGTTGCCGATGAAGTGAAGCGGCTTGCTGAAAAGAGTGCCAAATCAGTGCAAGGCATATCAGAATTAATTCAAAACATCCAAGAAGAAGTCCAAAATGTTGTCGTGATGATTACGAAGCAAGTCAATGTTGCCAATGAAGAGGCGCAAAAGGGTGCAAACACGAATGAGGCGATTGAAGGCATGGCGGAAACGGTCAACGAAATGGCCGAAGCGGTCCAAATGATTTCCCGATTAGTCGATTATCAATTGGAAAAAATACATCTAACGGCTACCCAATCACAGGAAGTCGCCGCAATTGCCCAGGAAACATCTGCCGGAGCCCAAGAATTGGCGGCAGCAACACAGCAGCAGACGAATGTGATCGAGAATGTTGAGGCATTGGTCATTGAACTAAAGCAGCAAGCAGAAAATTTAAAATCGACCATTTTGAAGTTTGAATTATAACGGTAATCATGTCAAAATAAATGTGGTTGGTAAGGCGGAAGCGCTTAAACCATGACGGTAAAGGTTCCAGTAACCGCTGGGCGCTTTGGCTGGACATGCATTTAATTACATAATTTATAACAAAACATTTTTAGGAAAACAGGAGGAAATGAAAATGAAAGTAGCAATTGCATCAGACCATGGCGGACTTGTCCTTCGTGAAGAAATAAAAAAATTAATGGATGAACTGGGTATTCAATATGAAGATTTCGGCTGTGACTGCGAAACATCCGTTGACTACCCAGATTACGCGTTACCGGTAGCGGAAAAAGTGGCAGCGGGTGAGTTTGACCGAGGAATCCTTATTTGCGGAACCGGAATTGGCATGAGCATTGCTGCTAATAAAGTTAAGGGAATCCGTGCTGCGCTCGTTCACGATGTGTTCAGTGCCATTGCAACCCGCGAACATAATGACAGCAATATTTTAACAATGGGTGAGCGCGTCATCGGTCCCGGCCTTGCACGTGAAATCGCCAAAGCTTGGTTAACAACTGAATTCCAAGGCGGCCGTCACCTAAACCGCATCAACAAAATTTCTGATATCGAAGCTTAAGAATAACACTGGCTATGAAAAACTGATAGTTGATTTTGGACACTTGTTGATTGGAGCGGAAGGTGCGAGACTCCTGCGGGAGAAGGTGTCACGGGAGACCCCACAGGCGCTATGGCGCCGAGGAGGCTCCCGGACTCCCCCGCGGAAAGCGAGCACCTGGAGCGGAAATTAACTCCCGAATTTAACAGCCTTAAAAGAGGGAATAATGATTTTTTAGGAATGGTTTACCAAGGTAGGCTTTTGGTTTTGATATCGCTGAGCTTGTGGGAACGGAAAGGAGGAAGGCCTTGTGTCAGTACAAAAATGGGAAATCCAGTTAGACGAAATCGTGAGCAATTTCCTAAACCAAGTGGAGCTTAAGCCTGGCAACGTCATCGTCATCGGCTGCAGCACAAGTGAGGTCATTGGTAAAAAAATTGGAACGGCAGGATCAGCCGAAGTTGCTGAAATGATTTTTCGTGTATTAACAAAGTTTCAAGCCCAAATCGGCTTTGAGCTGGCATTTCAATGCTGTGAGCATTTGAATCGCGCTCTTGTCGTCGAACGGTCAACCGCTTTGGAAAGACAACTTGAAGAGGTCTCCGTTATTCCGGTGCGAAATGCCGGCGGCGCAATGGCCACCTACGCTTTTGAGCATATGAAGGACCCGGTCATGGTGGAAGCTATTAAGGCCGAAGCCGGAATCGATATCGGTGAAACGATGATTGGCATGCATCTAAAGCATGTCGCGGTTCCAGTCCGGACCGAACAGCGAACCCTAGGCAGTGCCAGGGTTATACTTGCAAAGACGCGTCCGAAGCTAGTGGGCGGACCGCGAGCAGTGTATGAGAGAACTGGGGATAATTTGACCTGCCATTGATGGTAATTGTTTAGGTCGTGTTTGAGCATCCGGTCTAATTTTGATCAAATGAACAATGGGTGAGAGCGGATAATTCTGTACTCACCCATTTGTGATTTTTGGAAGATAAATCCATAGAATCTACTGAAATTTTCGCTTTGTTCGTATTTTTTAAAATGAATCCGTTTACTTTTCGTGCTAATGTGCTTTCGTTCTTTCTTTTTAGACAAAAAACGTGTAAAATGTAATAGAATTTTCAAATAATAGTTCGTAAATACGCTTGTTTTTTTATAAAAGGAGGATAAAAATGAAACATTTGGCTCTTCAAGACGAACAAGTATTCAATGCAATACAAAAAGAATTAGGTCGTCAGCGCAATAATATCGAATTGATTGCATCTGAAAACTTTGTTAGTGAAGCGGTTATGGAAGCACAAGGTTCTGTGTTAACCAACAAATACGCAGAAGGTTACCCTGGCAAACGCTACTATGGCGGTTGTGAGTTCGTAGACGTAGCGGAAGATATCGCCCGCGATCGCGCGAAACAAATCTTTGGAGCAGAGCATGTTAACGTGCAGCCACACTCAGGTGCACAAGCGAACATGGCTGTTTACTATTCAATCCTTAAGCATGGCGACACTGTGCTAGGAATGAACCTTTCAATGGGTGGACACTTAACTCATGGTAGCCCGGTTAACTTCAGTGGAATTCAATTTAATTTCATTGAGTACGGAGTGGACAAAGATACTCATTACATCGATTACGAAGATGTTCGTGCTAAAGCGCTTGAGCACAAGCCGAAATTAATCGTTGCTGGTGCTTCAGCATACCCACGTGTAATTGACTTCGCGAAATTCCGTGAAATCGCTGATGAAGTAGGCGCGTACCTAATGGTCGACATGGCTCACATCGCTGGCCTTGTTGCAGCTGGCTTACACCCAAGCCCAGTGCCATACGCTGAATTCGTAACAACTACTACTCATAAAACATTACGCGGACCTCGCGGCGGTATGATCCTTTGCCGTGAAGAATTCGCAAAACAAATCGATAAAACGATCTTCCCTGGCGTCCAAGGCGGTCCGTTAATGCACGTCATCGCTGCAAAAGCAGTTGCTTTCGGTGAAGCGTTGCAGGACAGCTTTAAAGATTATGCGAAAAATATCGTGGCCAACGCTGCTCGCTTGGCAGAAGGTTTGAAAAAAGAAGGCATCGAACTTGTTTCAGGTGGAACGGACAATCACCTTTTACTAGTAGACCTTCGTTCACTAAATCTTACTGGTAAAGTGGCAGAAAAGGTTCTTGATGAAATCGGTATTACCGTGAACAAAAATACGATTCCTTATGATCCTGCAAGCCCGTTTGTAACTAGCGGTATCCGTATCGGTACAGCTGCTGCAACATCACGCGGCTTTGGTTTAGCGGAAATGGACGAAATCGCATCCATCATCGCTTTAGCTCTTAAAAATCACGAAGATGAGGCAAAGCTTGCTGAAGCAAAGGAACGCGTATCTTCATTAACTGCGAAATTCGAGCTTTATCCTGAATATTAATTATCTAGATCGGGAGGATGCACAGTGCTGAGTGCTGTGTGCCTCTCGATTTTTTGGTGTTTAGAGCCGTTTTCTTGGTCGAGTGTCACCGGCGAATTTTTGTGTTCAGCATCGAAAATTAGCAATTCGATGAAAGTTAATGAACGTAGTTGCCTGTCGCACTTTTTTTCTGTAAAATTAGACGAAGTGTAGTCGTACTTTACATGGTACGACAAATTTTGATAAGCGAAGGAGCGATAGCTATGGCAAAAGTATACGTATTTGATCATCCACTCATCCAGCATAAGCTTACATACATTCGTGATAAGGCAACAGGGACAAAGGAATTCCGCGAACTTGTTGATGAAGTAGGAACGTTAATGGCGTTCGAAATCACCCGTGATATGCCGCTAGAAGAAATCGAGATCGAAACACCGGTAAGCAAAACGAAATCAAAAGTATTATCTGGTAAAAAATTAGGTCTTGTGCCGATTTTACGTGCAGGAATCGGAATGGTGGACGGAATCTTAAAATTAATCCCGGCAGCAAAAGTTGGCCACATCGGTCTTTACCGTGATCCAGAAACATTAAAGCCGGTTGAATATTACATCAAACTCCCTAGCGATGTGGAAGAGCGCGACTTCATCGTTGTGGATCCAATGCTTGCAACAGGCGGATCCGCAATCGAAGCAATCCACGCATTGAAGAAACGCGGCGCGAAGCACATTAAATTCATGTGTTTAATCGCAGCCCCAGAAGGCGTTGAGGCACTTAAAGAAGCACATCCAGACGTCGATATTTTCATCGCCGCCCTAGATGAAAAACTTAATGACCACGGTTATATCGTCCCTGGTCTTGGTGACGCCGGCGACCGCTTGTTTGGAACGAAGTAAGTAATTAGTTTTTCTAATCGGCTTGCTCGAAATACAGGGTATTCTTTTTAGAAAAAATAAAGATGAAACCGGCACCGATATTTGGTGTCGGTTTTTGTTATAATAAGGAATAAAGTACACAAATTGGAGTGAATCAAATTTGAAACCGCGAATTAAGGTTATGACCATTTTCGGGACAAGACCGGAAGCAATCAAAATGGCCCCGCTTGTTCTTGAGCTTCAAAAGCATCCTGATCATTTTGAATCGATCGTTACAGTTACGGCTCAACACCGTCAAATGCTCGATCAGGTTTTAAATATCTTCCAAATCACACCAGACTATGACTTGAACATCATGAAAGACCGCCAAACCCTTATTGACGTGACAACCCGCGGCTTGGAAGGCCTCGATCGCGTCATGAAAGAAGTACAGCCGGATATCGTATTGGTTCATGGCGACACGACGACTACGTTCGTTGCCAGTCTAGCAGCGTATTATAACCAAATCGTTGTCGGTCATGTCGAAGCCGGTTTGCGCACATGGAATAAATACTCACCATTCCCAGAGGAAATGAATCGTCAATTAACCGGTGTGATCGCCGACCTTCATTTCTCACCGACCTCAAAATCAGCAGATAATTTGCTTCGTGAAAATAAAAACGAAGAAGCGATCTTTATTACAGGGAACACCGCTATCGATGCATTGAAGACAACGGTTAAAACCGAATATTCTCATGAAGTATTGGATAAGCTTGGCGACGACCGTCTCATTCTGTTAACCGCCCATCGTCGTGAAAACCTTGGCGAGCCAATGCGCAATATGTTCAGGGCAGTAAAGCGAATCGTCGACGAGCAGCCAGATGTACAGGTGATTTACCCAGTTCATATGAATCCGGTCGTACGGGAAATCGCTTCTGAAATTTTGGGAGATGACCCTCGCATCCAGCTAATTGAGCCGCTTGACGTTATTGATTTCCATAACTTCGCATCACGTGCCTATTTGATTTTAACGGATTCCGGTGGTGTGCAGGAGGAAGCGCCATCACTTGGAGTGCCGGTGTTAGTGTTGCGT
Source organism: Neobacillus terrisolis (assembly GCF_051233475.1). Taxonomy (NCBI): domain Bacteria; kingdom Bacillati; phylum Bacillota; class Bacilli; order Caryophanales; family Bacillaceae; genus Neobacillus; species Neobacillus terrisolis. The sequence goes on from NZ_JBKFGH010000013.1 coordinate 153,913, forward strand.
GACACAACGGAGCGTCCGGAAGGAATCGAAGCAGGCACATTAAAGCTTGCCGGAACCGACGAGGACACTATTTACGGACTAGCAACCGAGCTGTTGAACGACCCGGTTGCGTATGAAAAGATGTCTCGTGCTGCCAACCCTTATGGCGACGGTCGTGCTTCAGAACGGATTTGCGAAGCGATTCGTTATTATTTTAAACAGGTTGGGGAGCGTCCGGAAGAGTTTCGGGGGTAAGAACAAAAGATAGAGTTGCTTAAGCCGTTCCATGTGGGACGGCTTTTCTTATGGGAATTTGGTTTGTACGGTTTATTTTTTACGGGTAGGGGTGCTGGGGGCGGTGACTTAATTCACTTTGGCTCATAAAATTTGGATTACGGCTCATAAAAATCGAAATGCGGCTCATAAAAATCAAAAAACGGCTCACAAAAATACAATATCGGCTCATAAATTTTTCCGTTCATAAAAAATCCAAATCCAATTGGAAAAATTAGCAGGAAAATCGCATTTTAAACCGAAATTTAGGGGTATTTTTATAAAGGAGGAATAGATTTGAACGCCAAACCACGATTGATTCCGTTAATTGTTGAAGAAATTGACGCTGTTTTGAGCAGAATCCCATTATTTCATCCAAAAAGAGCCCAACTTGAGGAAGAGCGAAGGAACTATATGGCTGGATATAATGGTGAAAAGCAAATTGACCACTACCTTGATTCTTACATCAACGGAAACTACCTCTATTTTGCAGATCTCAGACTTATCTTCGAAAATCACGCCTTCCAAATGGATACCCTTATCGTAACCCCATTTTTCTTAGTGATTATTGAGTCCAAAAATATCGCTGGAATATTAACCTTTGAAAAAGACTCCACTCAAGTTATAAGAGAATACAATGGTAAGCTTCAAGGTTTTAAAAATCCAATTGTTCAAGTAAAAAGACAAAAAAAGCTTCTAACTGCTTGGCTCAAAAAACACAAATTTCCTCCTATCCCAATTGTTGACCTCGTTGGAGTTGCGGACCGAAGAACGATAATAAAGACTTCTAGTGACAATCGGCAAATATTCCAAAAATTGATTTACGCTGATGTTTTAGAAGAAAAAATTAAAACGTATGAGGATGGATATACTAAAAAACAATTAAGTGCCAGACAAATAACTAAACTCCATAAACTCCTTTTGGAAGAGCATACCCCTGCCTTGCCTTCAATTCTAAAATTTCACAGCATCGATGTATCTGAATTAATAAAAGGGATCCAATGTCCTATTTGCAAACAGTTTTCATTGGTTCGTCAAGTCAAGAATTGGTTTTGTGTGAAGTGTAAAATCTATTCAAAAAATGCTCATAAAAAGGCGATAGTTGATTATTTTCTATTAATATCACCATCCGTTTCAAATAAAAATTTACGGGAATTTATACTGGTTAATTCTCGTCACATCGTAAAGAAACTTCTCCAAAGTCTAAACCTCCCCACCTCAGGCTCCAACAAAAACCGTCAATATCATCGCCCAAAAGACGTGCAACATTGGATACAACGCCAGAGATCCTGATTCGTGCAAACCGCCCAAACCGTCCAACCCAATCAAACCCAATCAAACCCAACCCAACCCACTATCCATCACCCAAAAATCCCAATTGCATATTTCACCATCCATGAGAAAAACCTATGTAATAAAAAGGAGGTCACCCCTGATGCGCACACCACCGCTACTAATCCTTTTTGTTATTTTGATTAGCGTGCTAAGCCCCCAAACCAAAACCATGAACACTCAAGCCCAATCCCTGAACCATCCACCTATCCCAACTGAAAGCCCGGAAACCGAAAAAATCGCCATTGTTACTCTTAACAAACCGCAATCGCCGCGACAAATATTGGAAAAATACCCGGAACTAAAGCTTAGGTACGTTTTTGAGCATGTTTTAAATGGATTTTCGGTAAAAGGTCCAGCACGTGCCCTTGAGCAATTAGCCAAACAGCAACCCAATATTATCGATGTTTCATCAGTAGTAACCTATCAAACAGAAAATGCAACTCTGCCAGTGCGCCCAATCGAAATAAACCCGAAGCCATGCCCGAAGCCATGCCCGAATCCAATCACGAAAATCGGACCTATAAAACCCGAAACCAGCCAGAACCAAAACGTCCTAACCGAGAACCGTCCGAACCAAAACAGCATAACTCCCACCAAGAACCCCACCCCCACCGATGCCAATCTCCAAATCATCGGTGCCGATGAGGCCCGCGGTTTATTCGACAACCAAAACCGCCGTCTCACTGGAAAAGGGGTTACGGTTGGCGTCATTGATACTGGGATTGATTACACCCATCCCGACCTGAAAGCAAACTTCAAGGGTGGGCACGATTTTGTAGATGGTGATAAAGATCCAATGGAGACAAAAGGGATTCCCGGTCGTTCAACCCTTCATGGGACACACGTTGCTGGGATTATTGCCGCGAATGGCAAAATTAAAGGGGTGGCGCCGGAAGCATCGCTTATTGCTTACCGGGCACTTGGGCCAGGTGGGAGCGGAACGACAGAGCAAGTTATCGCCGCAATTGAGCAAGCCGTTAAAGATAAGGTCGATATTTTGAATCTCTCACTCGGCAACAGTGTAAACGGCCCAGACCTGCCAATCTCACTTGCGTTAAACAAAGCCGTTGAAAAGGGGGTTACCGCGGTAACTTCATCAGGAAATTCCGGACCGAACCGCTGGACCGTCGGTTCACCGGGTACAGCGTCAAAGGCGATTTCGGTTGGAGCCTCGACACCCCCGATGAAAATTCCGTACTTACAACTGTCCAACCAACATACAATTAGATTGGAACCGCTCCAAGGATCACCGGAGTGGAATCACAGCGAAACAGCCGCGATTGAATTAACTTATGGAGGCCTTGGGCGAACTAAAGAATTAAAGAATGTGAAAGGAAAAATCGTTCTTCTCAAAAGGGGGGAGCTAACCTTTACTCAAAAAGCAAAAAACGCAGCCAAAGCCGGAGCGAAAGGCGTCATTATTTTTAATAATACAAAAGGCAGTTTCTCAGGAAATCTTGAGGAAATGGTTTCGATACCGGTGATGGCAATTTCCAAACAGGATGGCGAACAATTAAGGAAACAAACCGTTCAAACAGCTAGGACTATATTAATAGAAGAAAGTGATATTCTTGCTGATTTTAGCTCGAGGGGTCCGGTGACCGTTACCTGGGAAATTAAGCCTGATGTCATTGCGCCTGGAGTGGCAATAAACTCAACAATACCAGGCGGATATTTGGAACTGCAGGGAACAAGCATGGCTGCCCCGCATGTTGCGGGTGCCTGTGCCCTCATTAAGCAGGCCCATCCAGAATGGGGGCCGGACGAAATAAAAGCTTCATTGATGAACACAGCCAAACCAATTACAAATCAAAAAAGCGAACCATACAAAACATTTGAACAAGGGTCTGGCAGAATTCAGCCCGTTCAAGCGATAAAAACAGAGTCGCTTGTCCAACCGGCTTCACTTCAATTTGGGAAATTTCAGCTCAGCGATAAACTGCATCAACATCAAGCGAGTTTAAAAATAAAAAATATCAGTAGCTCGAAAAAAAATTATTATTTTACAATACCAAAAACTGAGGAGGGTATTAATTGGCACTTCCCGTTATCGGTCACCTTAATGCCAGATGAAGAAAAGACCGTCACGATTGACATGACCGTCCAACCGGAGCATTTTACGAAAAAGATATACGACGGATATCTTCAATTAAATGAAGGCGCAAATCGAATCAACATTCCGTATCTGTATGTAGTAGAAGAGCCGGATTATCCAAGAGTGATGGGGTTTGAATTTGGGTTAGCCGATAAAGAAAAGACATACCGATATGAGGTTTACTTACCCGGCGGGGCAGACGAATTTGGAATTGCCCTTTTTCATCCTGGTAACCACCAATTTGTTGGTTACTTAGATTGGAGAAGGAAGGTGGCAAAAGGCGTACTTAAGAATGAAGTGAATGTCGATCTTCTCCCGGCTGAAGGATTATATGTAGCTAAGGTGTTTGCTAAAAAGCAGGGCAGAGAAGATATGATTGAAACAATGATTGAAATTTTGTCGAAAAGTGAGGAAAGTCCGTTCGAAAAAAATACAAAACTTGTAAAATAAACAAGACGAGTTGTCATCAAACCGTAAATGAATCAAAAATAGGGCTTGATGACAACCAGCAACTAATATTATTAGAATAATTTTATTAATTAAAAATTATTAATTTTTCAAAATTATTGTCGGAATTGTGACTTATTTCCTTATTTAACATTGACATTGCATGGGGGCTATTGTATGCTAACAAAGGGTGTGAATGATAGGGTTTACATGATAAGTAGTGAATTTTTACACATTTAAAACATTGTTATTTTGAGCAAGACTTTACAACAATCTACAAGAACTTCAACAAAAACCGCAAGATTTTTCTACAAAATTGGTAAAAACAACGCAGTCGATTGTGCAAAACTCTACAACCAAGTTACCATTCTCTTAAAGAGAGGATGTGTTTGCATGCGAAAAAATAACCGTCACCCTTTTCAAGCTTATGCCTTAATGACTGGGATTTTATCAGCATTAGTTGGATCCATTTTAGTTGGAATATTTTCCGGGAGAGCCCTGGATCATTGGCTAGGAACAACGCCGTTATTCCTTATTATCGGCTTACTAATCGGTCTTGCAGCTGGGGTATTTGCTATGATCCGCCTCGTTAATCAATTCTTCTCAGGGGATAAGTAGTCATGTCTGAAATTAAAGTAATGTACACGAGGCAAAGAAAGTACATATTCTTCTTATTATCTCTCTATGTTCTTGGCTGGGGTTTTACTCCGTATCAGTCCGTTTTCTTAGGGCTGGTGCTTGGGACAAGCCTGAGCTTGTTTAATTTATGGTTGATGGTTCGAAAAACGGACAAGTTTGGTGATGCAGTTTTGCAAGGGAAAAAGGTTCGTTCACTTGGATCTTTTTCGCGGATGGCTACGGCCGCATTGGCAGTAATGATTGCTCTCAAATATCCTGATTCGCTTCATCTTATTTCTGTTGTTTTGGGATTAATGACATCTTACATTGTCATTATGATAGATTTTTTTCTTCAATCTTTACATTCACATAAATAGCGCGGAAGAGAGGTGATACTGTGCATCATGAAGCTCCAATAGTTACGTTTCTTGGGCTGAATTTTAATTTAGCCAATGTTTTGATGATTACGGTCGCAAGTGTGATAGTTTTTCTAATTGCCATTCTGGCAACTCGAAAACTAGAGATGAAGCCGACCGGAATGCAAAACTTCTTTGAATGGATTATGGATTTTGTTAAAAACATTATTGACAGCACAATGGATTGGAAAACCGGTGGAAGATTCCACATTCTCGGAATTACAATCATCATGTACGTGTTTGTTTCCAATATGTTAGGACTTCCATTCTCTATTGTTATTGATGGTACACTGTGGTGGAAATCACCAACAGCCGATCCAGTCGTAACCTTGACCTTGGCTACTATGGTAGTAGGTTTATCACATTATTATGGTGTGAAGATGAAAGGTACTGCGGCATACGGGAAAGAATTCCTTAAGCCGTTTGCGTTCATGTTCCCAATTAAGATTATTGAAGAGTTTGCCAACACGCTGACTCTTGGTCTGCGTCTTTACGGGAATATTTATGCAGGTGAAATTTTGTTAGGTCTACTTGCAAGTGGTCTTGCCACCGGTGTAGGTGGTACGATAGCAGCTATTGTTCCAATGCTTGCATGGCAAGGATTCTCAATCTTTGTTGGTGCAATCCAGGCATTTATTTTTACAATGTTAACGATGGTTTATCTGTCTCACAAAGTGAGTCATGACCATTAATATATACGATGTTCAGCCATGAGCATCTTAAAAAAATTCTATTTTTTCACATAATTGAAGGAGAAACTTAATAATGGGTCTTTTAGCAGCAGCAATCGCAATTGGTTTAGCAGCACTAGGTGCTGGTATCGGTAACGGTCTTATCGTATCTCGTACAGTAGAAGGTATCGCGCGTCAACCAGAAGCACGCGGTATGTTACAAACTACAATGTTCATCGGGGTTGCGTTAGTAGAAGCGATTCCTATCATCGCGGTTGTTATCGCGTTCATGGTTCAAGGTCAATAATTTTTACGAAGCAAGACGTTCAATAATGGCGAAGATCATTCCATGAGAACCTTCGCCATTCTCTTATGTCCATTTGACGAACACTTAAAGCTTTAGGGTGAACTCGTCACAGTCAATCTTTAAAGCGATTCGGTCTTACTCGGCTTCGGCCTTGAGAGAGCGACATGCATTTTTGATTTAACTTTGACAAAATAAACGGTTTCATATACATGACCTTACAGTTTGTAAGTGAACGACTCTTGAAGGGAGTGAATCGAGGGTGTTAACAAGTAATTTAGTATTAGGAGCAACTGAAGCTGCTCACGGTATTAATGGTGGAGACATCATTTTCCAATTAGCAATGTTTATCATCTTGTTAGCATTATTGAAGAAGTACGCATGGGGTCCGTTAATGGGCATCATGAAACAGCGTGAAGACCACGTTGCTGGTCAAATTGATGCAGCTGAAAAAAGCCGTGCTGAGGCTAACAAAATTTTAGAAGAGCAAAGAGCTCTTTTAAAAGAAGCTCGTCAAGAAGCGCACGTATTAATTGAAAATGCGAAAAAACAAGGCGATGTTCAACGTGAAGAAATTATCGAAGCTGCTCGTGCAGAATCTGAACGCATTAAAGTAGCTGCAAGAATCGAAATCGAACAGCAAAAAGAAAAAGCTGTTACAGCTATTCGTGAGCAAGTCGCTACTTTATCAGTAATGATTGCATCGAAGGTTATTGAAAAAGAATTAACCGCAGCTGATCAAGAAAAGCTTATCAGTGAATATATTCAAGAGGCAGGAGAAAAGCGATGAGCAACTCTGCAGTAGCAAAGCGCTATGCGTTAGCTCTTTTCCAGCTTTCGAAGGAACACCAGCTTCTTGACCAGATGGAAACAGAACTTCGTGTAGTGAAAGAAGTAGTCACTAATACTCCGGGGTTAATAGCTTTATTGAAATCTCCAAAGCTTCCAAAGGATAAGAAGAAGGAGATTTTAACTGGAGCTTTTTCATCGGTAAATCCATTTGTGATAAATACAATTAAAGTAATGATCGATCGCGGACGCGCTGACAATATTGCGGCGTTAGCTGATCAATTTGTTGAGCTTGCTAATGAAGAAAGAGGAATTGCAGAAGCAGACGTATATTCAATTCGCCCATTAACAGCGGTTGAAAGCGAAGCTTTATCATCCTCATTCGCTGGCAAGGTTGGTAAAAAATCTCTTCTTATTAATAATATCGTTGATTCCAATTTACTAGGCGGCATCAAGCTCCGTATCGGAAACCGAATTTTCGACGGCAGCTTGTCTGGAAAACTGGAACGTTTAGAACGTCAATTGTTACGCTAAGATTCGTAGATAGGGGTGAAACTCATGAGCATCAAAGCTGAAGAAATTAGTGCGCTGATAAAAAAGCAAATTGAAAACTATCAGTCGGAAATTCAAGTGAGTGATGTAGGTACGGTTATCTCTGTAGGTGACGGTATCGCTCGTGCTCATGGCCTCGACAATGTCATGGCTGGAGAACTTGTTGAATTTTCAAACGGCGTTATGGGTATGGCACAAAACCTTGAAGAAAATAACGTCGGTATTATCATCCTTGGACCTTTCACTGAAATCCGTGAGGGTGACGAGGTTCGTCGTACAGGTCGTATCATGGAGGTTCCAGTTGGGGATGAGCTAATCGGACGCGTTGTAAACCCACTTGGACAACCTGTTGATGGTATGGGACCAATTAACACTACTAAAACTCGTCCTATCGAGTATAATGCACCTGGAGTTATGGCTCGTAAATCCGTTCATGAGCCGCTTCAAACTGGTATTAAAGCGATTGACGCGCTTGTACCAATCGGTCGTGGTCAACGTGAGTTAATCATCGGTGACCGTCAAACTGGTAAAACATCTGTTGCCATCGATACAATCTTGAACCAAAAAGGTCAAAACATGATCTGTATCTATGTTGCAATCGGACAAAAAGAGTCAACTGTTCGTAATGCGGTTGAAACTCTTCGTAAATTTGGCGCGTTAGATTACACAATCGTTGTAACTGCCGCTGCATCTCAACCAGCTCCATTATTATACCTAGCTCCTTATGCTGGTGTATCAATGGCTGAAGGATTCATGTACGAAGGCAAGCACGTATTAGTTGTTTATGATGACCTTTCTAAGCAAGCAGCTGCATACCGTGAGCTTTCATTATTGTTACGCCGTCCTCCAGGTCGTGAAGCGTATCCAGGGGATGTATTCTACTTACACAGCCGCTTATTAGAGCGTGCCGCTAAGTTAAGTGATGCACTAGGTGCTGGTTCAATCACAGCCCTTCCATTTATTGAAACACAAGCTGGTGACGTTTCTGCGTACATTCCAACAAACGTTATCTCAATCACTGATGGACAAATCTTCTTACAATCTGACTTGTTCTTCTCAGGGGTTCGCCCAGCGATCAACGCCGGTCTTTCCGTATCTCGTGTAGGGGGATCAGCACAAATTAAAGCAATGAAAAAAGTATCAGGTACATTACGTCTTGACTTAGCTTCTTACCGTGAATTAGAAGCGTTTGCTCAATTCGGTTCTGACCTTGATAAAGCGACACAAGCGAAGTTAAATCGTGGTGCGCGTACAGTTGAGGTATTAAAGCAAGATCTTAACAAACCGCTTGCAGTTGAAAAGCAAGTTGCGATCCTTTACGCACTTACTCGTGGATTCATCGACGATATTCCACTACAAGATGTTCGTCGTTTTGAAGCTGAGTTGCTAACTTGGTTAGACCACAACCGCAAAGACTTGTTAGACCATATCGTGAATACGAAGGATCTTCCTGCTGACGCTGATATGGCTGCTGCGATCAACGAATTCAAAAAGACTTTCGCAGTATCCGAGTAATTGGAACTAACAAACTTTGAAGAGGGTGGTGAGAAACTGTGGCATCATTACGCGATATAAAAAACCGGATCACTTCTACTAAAAAGACGAGCCAGATCACAAAAGCGATGGAGATGGTATCCGCTGCTAAATGGAACCGTGGGGTTATGAATGCAAAATCATTCGTACCTTACATGGAAAAAATCCAGGAAGTAACGGCATCAATTGCGATCGGCAGCAAGGATGCAAACCATCCAATGCTTGTATCTCGTCCTGTTAAGAAGACCGGTTATATAGTAATAACTTCAGACCGTGGATTGGCTGGAGCATTTAATAGTAACGTATTGCGTCAAGTCTACCAAACGATTCAAGAAAATCATCAATCAACTGATGAGTATGCAATTATTGCAGTTGGACGTGTTGGGCGTGATTTCTTCGTAAAACGTGGTATGCCAGTGATCCTTGATATTATCGGGGTTGCAGACCAGCCTTCATTTGAAGATATTAGAGACATTACAAGTAAATCAGTCGGTATGTACTCGGACACTACATTCGATGAATTATATATTTATTACAGCCATTATATTAGTGCCATTTCTCAAGAAGTAACAAAGAAAAAGCTGCTTCCGTTAACGGATATAACAACTTCTTCAAAACTTACTTCCTACGAGTTTGAGCCTTCGGCTGAAGAAATTTTAGATGTTCTCTTGCCGCAATATGCTGAAAGTTTAATCTATGGTGCACTTTTAGATAGTAAAGCAAGTGAACACGCAGCCCGGATGACAGCGATGAAGAATGCAACTGATAACGCTGGTGAGCTTATCCGTTCTTACACGCTTATGTTCAACCGTGCTCGTCAAGCGGCGATTACCCAAGAAATTACCGAAATCGTTGGCGGAGCTGCAGCGTTAGAATAAACGTGATTGCGCTCCAACCTTGATCTATTTTTATAAAAATAAAGCCGGGGAGCTCGTACGACGAGTCCTCAGGCTTCAATATTGTTTCTAGAGTATGTTAGGAGGGAAAACGATGAACAAAGGACGCGTTCTTCAAATTATGGGTCCGGTTGTTGACGTAAAGTTCGAAAGCGGTCAGCTTCCTGAGATCTATAATGCTTTGAAAATCGTCTCTGAAGCGCGTAACGAATCTGAAGTTGACATCAACTTAACCCTTGAAGTTGCCCTTCATTTAGGTGACGATACAGTTCGTACAATCGCAATGGCTTCTACTGACGGCTTAACCCGTGGAATCGAAGTAGTGGATACTGGTGCACCAATCTCTGTACCGGTAGGAAACGTTACACTTGGTCGTGTATTTAACGTACTAGGTGATGCAATTGACTTAGATGGAGAAATGACTGGAGATTTCCGCCGTGACTCTATCCATAGAGAAGCTCCTTCTTTCGAGCAGCTTTCTACTGAAGTTGAAATCCTTGAAACTGGTATTAAAGTAGTAGACTTACTTGCTCCTTACATCAAGGGTGGTAAGATCGGTCTATTCGGTGGTGCCGGTGTAGGTAAAACCGTATTAATCCAGGAATTAATCAATAACATCGCTCAAGAGCACAGCGGTATCTCTGTATTCGCTGGTGTAGGTGAGCGTACTCGTGAAGGTAATGACCTTTATCACGAAATGACTGATTCTGGCGTTATCAAGCAAACAGCGATGGTATTCGGACAAATGAACGAGCCACCAGGAGCACGTATGCGTGTTGCCCTAACTGGTTTGACAATGGCTGAATATTTCCGTGATGAGCAAGGACAAGACGTTCTTTTCTTCATGGACAACATCTTCCGTTTCACTCAAGCAGGTTCTGAGGTTTCTGCGTTATTAGGCCGTATGCCTTCTGCCGTAGGTTACCAACCAACTCTTGCTACAGAAATGGGTAAATTACAAGAACGTATCACTTCTACTAACGTAGGATCTGTTACTTCAATCCAAGCGATTTACGTACCAGCCGATGACTATACTGACCCGGCTCCGGCTACAACTTTCGCTCACTTAGATGCAACAACGAACCTTGAGCGTAAGCTTTCTGAAATGGGTATCTACCCTGCGGTGGATCCTCTTGCTTCAACTTCTCGTGCATTGTCACCAGAAGTTGTTGGAGAAGAGCACTATTCAGTAGCTCGTCAAGTTCAACAAACATTACAACGTTACCGTGAATTACAAGATATCATCGCCATCCTAGGTATGGACGAGTTATCTGATGACGATAAGCTAATTGTACACCGCGCGCGTCGTGTTCAATTCTTCTTATCTCAAAACTTCCACGTGGCTGAACAGTTCACTGGACAAGCAGGATCTTATGTTCCTGTAAAAGAAACTGTAAAAGGTTTCAAAGAAATTCTTGAAGGTAAATATGACCACCTTCCAGAAGATGCATTCCGTCTAGTTGGCCGCATTGAAGAAGTGGTTGAGAGTGCTAAAAAAATGGGTGTTGAGGTCTAATTTCGGTTCAGGAGGTTAAAAAATGAAGACGATTAAAGTCAATGTTGTTACTCCTGATGGCCCGGTGTACGATAAGGATGTTGAAATGGTAAGTTCAAAAGCTCTTACGGGCGAACTTGGTATCTTACCTGGACATATTCCAATGGTCGCACCGTTAGAAATTGCATCCCTTCGCCTTAAAACCGAAGGAAAAACAGAATATGTGGCCGTTAACGGTGGATTCCTAGAAGTGCGCCCAGACCAAGTAACGGTTCTAGCGCAAACTGCGGAGAAAGCTGAAGACATCGATGTCGAACGTGCCCTTCGTGCAAAAGAACGTGCCGAGCAGCGCCTACGTGATCAAAAACAAGAAAACCTTGATTTTAAACGTGCCGAGCTTGCACTAAAACGTGCCATCAATCGTATCACTGTTGCACAACATAGAGTTTAATGATTTAATGAACAACACCCCCGAGCAAGCGCTCGAGGGTGTTTTTTATTTTGCTGTGTCAAAGAACAATGTTGATTTTGAGCACTCTGTTGATTGGAGCAGAAGGTGCGAGACTCCTGCGGGAGAAGGTGTCACGGGAGACCCCACAGGCGCTTGCGCCGAGGAGAAGGAAAAGTGGAAGCGGCTTGCCCAGGGGCGACAGGCATAAGACGAGCCGGCATGAAGGTCGTTCTTTGACCTTCTTGACGGATTGGCTTATGACCCCGAGCCCCTAGCCGCTGCAGCTAGACAGGCTTCCGGACTCCCCCGCGGAAAGCGAGCACCTGGAGCGGAAATCAACAGCCAACTATAACAGAACCTTTATTTTAAAAAAATAACAATAAAATAAAGAACATAAAATATTATCGAATGTTCAACCATTTTTTAAGATTACGTGTCGAAAAAGTGAATATTTTTCTAAAAATGAAGAAAACTCTGTTTCTTCATTAATACAATACATAGGTTTGAAATAAATTGGAGTCGAATAAATAATAGAGTTATAGATTTACTTAATTTTGGAACTTGAGAAATTAAAGCCAAAAATGGTCGTAAAAGAGGTGAACGGAGCTGCAAAAATGGTATGATGTTCCATGGAAAATCAAAGCCTATTTTTTGGTGGACGTTTGTCGACACAAAATTGTAACAGTGATATAATGTTATCGGTTACAAACGGAATTATGAAAATTTTATGACATAGGAGGTTAGGGCATGGATTTACTCAACTTGTATCAGAATAATTATCTGATTGTCTTTGTGTTTCTATGTCTAGGAGTTTTATTGCCAGTTGTGGCATTGTTAATAGGGAAAATTTTACGTCCCTACAAGCCAAGTGCTGAGAAATACACCACTTATGAGAGCGGTCTCGACCCATTTCACGATGCACGGGTCCAGTTCAATGTCCGCTATTACGTTTTTGCCTTAATGTTTGTTATCTTTGATGTGGAAACCGTATTCTTGTATCCATGGGCCGTTGCCTATGAAAAACTTGGACTCTTTGCCTTAATTGAAATGATGATTTTTGTAATAATGCTTCTAATTGGACTCATCTATGCCTGGAAGAAGAAGGTGCTCAAATGGACTTAAAGCTTGAGAACATCTCACCTGCAGAAATGGAAGAAATCAAACGAACTGTGTTTTTCACAACGCTTGAACAAGTCAAAGCTTGGGCGCGGAGCAACTCACTCTGGCCAATGACATTTGGCTTGGCTTGCTGTGCAATCGAAATGATGGGAACAGGGTCAGCGCACTACGATTTAGACCGGTTTGGAACAATCTTTAGAGCATCGCCACGACAATCGGACTGTATGATTGTATCGGGGACGGTTACGAAGAAGATGGCTCCGATCTTACGACGTCTGTATGATCAGTTGCCTGAACCAAAATGGGTAATTGCGATGGGTTCCTGTGCAACAGCTGGTGGACCTTATGTGAAAAGCTATTCAGTTGTAAAAGGGGTCGACCAAATCGTCCCTGTTGATGTCTATATTCCGGGCTGTCCGCCGAATCCAGCGGCCTTAATTTATGGGATTAATAAATTAAAAGAAAAGATCCGCTACGAGGCGAAAACCGGGAAGAAGGTGTTGTAATCGATGAGCGGGGAAAAAGATATCGAGCAATTAAAGAAAGAAGCAGCCGCCAAAGCAAAAGCTGCTGCCGCAGCCAAAGCGAAAGCGGCAGCGTTAGCGAAACAAGCCGGAAACACAGAAGCCCCAGCTGCTGAAGCAGGAGCAGACGAGAAAGCGAAGGCCGCCGCAGCAGCAAAGGCAAAAGCAGCCGCAGCCGCGAAAGCAAAAGCAGCAGCGCTTGCGAAACAAGCGGGAGGAGCTGAAGCCCCAGCTGCTGAAGCAGGAGACGAGAAAGCAAAAGCGATTGCCGCCGCAAAGGCGAAAGCAGCCGCGGCAGCAAAGGCAAAAGCTGCAGCCGCCGCAAAGCAGGGTGGAGACGCACCGGCGGGTGTTGATGAAAAAGCGAAGGCCATAGCCGCTGCCAAAGCAAAGGCAAAAGCCGCAGCCGCTGCGAAAGCTAAGGCAGCAGGAGCAGCAACAGAAGCGGCCGCTGAACCAGTCGAGGAAGCAAAGCCTTCACCAAATCAACAATACCTTGATAAGTATGTCAAGGTGATTGAAGAGCATCTAGGAAACGATGTATTAGAAGATTCTTATATTAATAAACTGTCTAAAGATGTTCCAACCTTAGTGGCAAAGCGCGAAGCCTATTTCAAGGTGGCACAGTTTTTGAAATACAATGAACTGCTTGGATTTGATTATTTGTCTGAGCTTCACGGTACGGATTTTGAAACGCATATGGAAGTGTATGTCCACTTCTACTCTTATAAAAATCGCCAATCTGTCGCGCTAAAAGTAAAGATTGACCGTGACAATCCTGAAATTGAATCACTTGAACCGCTTTGGGCGGGAGCCAACTGGCCTGAGTGTGAAGCATACGATTTACTGGGCATCAAATTTATAGGTCATCCAAACCTCCATCGCATTATGCTAGGGGAGGATTGGGTAGGTCACCCTCTCCGCAAAGATTATGAACAGTACGATGTGGAGGTATAACCAATGAGTACAATACGAACAGAAGAAATGCTATTGAACATTGGACCACAGCATCCAAGTACCCACGGTGTTTTCCGCCTCGTCGTAAAGCTTGACGGGGAAATCATTACCGAAGCAACGCCGGTAATCGGCTATTTGCACCGTGGAACGGAAAAAATTGCTGAAAATCTGCAATATACACAAATTATTCCATATACGGATCGTTTGGACTATCTGTCTTCGATGACAAATAACTACGTTCTTGTTCATGCTGTTGAAACAATGATGGGCCTTGAGGTTCCAGAACGGGCGGAATATTTACGGGTTATTGTTATGGAGCTTAACCGGATTGCCAGTCACTTGGTGTGGTGGGGCACATTCCTATTAGACCTTGGGGCAACAAGCCCATTCTTATTCGCCTTCCGTGAGCGGGAAATGATTATTAACATGTTAACGGAAATTTCCGGTGCCCGCTTAACCTTCAACTACATGCGTGTTGGCGGGGTAAAATGGGATGCACCAGAGGGTTGGATTGAAAAGGTTAGAGACTTCATTCCGTATATGCGCCAGGAATTGGCTGGATATCACGATCTCGTATCAGGAAATGAAATTTTTCTAAACCGGGTTAAAGGAATTGGAATCTATACTAAAGAAGACGCGCTTAACTACTCCCTCAGCGGAATCAACCTTCGCAGTACAGGGGTTAAGTGGGATCTTCGTAAGGATGAGCCATATTCCATTTATGACCGATTCGAATTCGATGTTCCTGTCCGTACGGAAGGGGATTGCTTAGCGCGTTATCACTTGCGCCTCGCAGAAATGGAAGAATCGCTGAAAATCCTTGAGCAGGCGGTTGAACAGTTCCCGGCAGACGGTGAAATTTTAGCAAAGGTTCCGAAGATTATTAAAGCGCCAAAAGGAGAGGGCTTTGTCCGAATCGAATCTCCACGTGGTGAAATTGGCTGCTATATTGCAAGTGACGGGAAGAAAGAACCGTATCGCTTAAAATTCCGCAGACCATCATTCTATAATTTGCAAATACTCCCTAAGTTATTGAAGGGTGAAAATATTTCGAACTTGATCGCCATTTTAGGCGCGATCGATATTGTTCTCGGGGAGGTAGACGGCTAATGATCGAAGAGTTATTATATTCCAGCCCGGGTTGGTTAAATTTCGGGATCTTCTTCCTTCTGGCTACCATCTTACTTTTGGTCATCCTCGGATTCGTTACGTACGCGATCTTAGCCGAGCGTAAAGTAATGGGGTTTATGCAGCTCCGCAAAGGGCCGGATCAGCTCGGCGGCCGCTTCGGACTATTGCAAACCATTGCTGACGTCTTGAAGCTTTTATTAAAAGAAGATACGATGCCAAAGCTTGCTGACAAGCCATTGTTCATTGTCGCGCCAGTCCTTGCCTTTGCACCATCGTTCATCGTTATTGCAACGATTCCGTTTACCGACAAGCTTCAGTTTGCCGATATCGGTGTCGGATTGCTATACTATGTTGCTTTTTCAGGCATGACCATCGTCGGGATCTTAACAGGAGGCTGGGCTTCCAATAACAAATACTCGCTGCTCGGTGGGATTCGGGCAACGGCGCAGATGATTTCATACGAAATACCACTGGTTATGTCGCTCTTAGGGGTTATTTTACTAACAGGAAGCTTGAACTTAAATGATATCGTTGCCGCACAGCAGAATGGCTGGTTCATTTTGCTTCAACCGGTTGCCTTTATCGTATTCATCATTGCTGGAGTTGCAGAGCTAAATCGGGTGCCATTTGACTTGCCTGAAGCAGAAAATGAACTGGTAGCGGGATATTTTACCGAATACTCCGGCTTCCGCTGGGCGTTTTTCATGTTAACAGAGTATGTGTACATGTTTGCCATGTCGGCGCTGATTACTTCTGTATTCCTGGGCGGATGGCTGCCGCTTCCATTCTTGGGCTTTATACCGGGAGCTGTGTGGTTTGCCCTTAAATTCAGCTTAATCGTCTTCTTCCTAATCTGGATTCGCTCAACATTTCCGCGTGTCCGTGCCGACCAGTTGATGGAGTTCGGCTGGAAGGTCCTATTACCTGTATCATTGGCAAATATATTCTTAACAGCATTAATCAAAGAATTGATTAATTTGTTTTAAATAAAAAAGGGGTGAGACTACATGCTTGGTTTAGCGAAAGGCTTGAAATATACCCTGAGAAGTCTGACACGTGAAAAGCTAACATATGACTATCCAAACGAGCCGCTGCCGCTTCCAGATCGTTTTCGCGGCATTCAAAAGTTTTACCCGGAAAAGTGTATCGTTTGTAATCAGTGTTCAGCGATTTGTCCGACAGACTGTATCCAACTTACTGGGAAAAAGCACCCGGATCCGTCGAAAAAGGGGAAAATCATCGACACATATGACATTAACTTTGAAATTTGCATTTTGTGCGATTTGTGCACGGAGGTTTGCCCAACTGAGGCAATCGTCATGACCAATAATTTCGAATTAGCGGAATACAGTCGCGATGCCTTGTTTAAAAACCTCGAGTATTTGGACGAAAATGATGAAAATGTTCGGCAGGTGAATAAACCATGACGGGTGAATTAATCGCATTTATGGGCCTCGCGCTTATCGCCATCATCGGCGGTGTGCTGCTTTTGAACCTCAATAAAGTCGTTCATATGGTCCTTGCCCTTGTATTAACTTTTATCAGCATCGCCGGCATTTACGTTCTTTTATCAGCTGAATTTGTTGCCGGTGTTCAAATCTTGATCTATTCCGGTGCGATTTCGATTATTATGCTATTTGGAATCATGCTAACCCGTCATAACGACGAAGAAGAGCAAAAGCAGGGCGGCTTTCGGAAATTCTTACTTTTTCTAGGAGTTGTCGGCTTCGCAGCAGCATTCTATTTCGGAATATACGATCTCGATCTTCCGGTGAAAGATATTGGCCTTCACGAAGATAATACACAAAAGATCGGGAAAGCCATCTATTCAAAATTCGTGATTCCATTTGAAGTCACATCCGTCATTCTTTTAGTCGCATTAATTGGCGCGATCGTCCTGTCTAAGAAGGACGAGGAAAAGGGGGCAGATAATCAATGAGCTCAGCTCCTATTTCAGTCTATTTAACCCTGGCACTTATTCTATTCTGCATCGGGCTTTACGGAGCATTAACAAAGCGCAATACGATCATCGTACTGATCTCGATTGAACTAATGCTCAATGCAGTCAATATTAACCTGGTTACCTTCAGTAAATACGGTGTTGTTCCATCGATTGACGGCCAGATCTTTGCTCTATTTGCGATCGCCGTAGCCGCAGCTGAAGCAGCCCTAGGCTTAGCAATCCTCATATCGCTGTACCGCAACCGCAAAACGGTTAACATCGATGAAATGGATTCTTTAAAGCATTAATATTTTTTTAAAAATAAACCAGTTTTCAGCAGAACGATCGATTGTTGAGAACAGCTAGTTTTTCACAGCAATAAATTTGCAAAGAACAATGATTCGCCCGTGCTTTGGCGGCGAATCATAGACCCGCAACAGGCGGGCCTCAATCAGACGCGTGGCAAACAGATGACACAGCCAAATAAACGCGTTTAAAAAAGGGGAATGTGATATTGATGGAGAGTGCATGGATCATACCGCTTTTCCCGCTTTTATCGTTTCTAATCCTTCTTCTTATCGGTAAACGATTGAAAGAAGCGAGTGCTTATGTTGGAATTTTACTAACACTGGCCACTTTCATTTACTCTTTATTGGTGCTATTTGAGCGTTTTTCAGCGCCAACATATAAGAACGAGGCGATTTGGCTTACGTTCGGGGATACTCAGATAACAGCGGGTTTTGAAGTGAATCAATTAAATGCATTAATGCTAGTAATCGTTTCGCTAGTCAGTTTACTAGTTCATACCTATTCAAAAGGGTATATGCATGGAGATGAACGAATTCCGGTTTTTTACGCTTACCTAGGCTTGTTCACGTTTGCGATGCTCGGTTTAGTTCTATCACCGAATCTATTACAAACGTACATATTCTGGGAGCTTGTCGGTCTAGGTTCCTTCCTGTTAATCGGTTTTTATTTTTACAAAGAGGAAGCAAAGGCGGCAGCGAAAAAAGCATTTATCATGACAAGAATCGGGGATGTCGGCTTGCTAATCGGAATGATCCTGTTATTCTGGCAAGTTGGCAGCTTTGAGTATGATGAAATTTTTAAAGCAGTGGAAGAGGGAGCCGTATCGGCTGGGATGATCACGCTGACGGCGATCTTAATCTTTGTCGGGGCGGTCGGTAAATCCGGTCAATTCCCACTGCACACCTGGTTACCGGATGCAATGGAAGGTCCGACACCAGTTTCCGCATTAATCCACGCCGCAACGATGGTTGCCGCTGGGGTTTACTTAGTAGCCTCACTGTTCCCATTATTTACGGCAAGTGAAACAGCACTGTTAACGGTCGCTGTTGTTGGTGCGGTTACCGCGATTTTCGCGGCAAGCATCGGTCTTGTGCAAACTGATATCAAGCGAGTGCTCGCATACTCAACCGTCAGCCAGCTCGGCTATATGATGCTGGCGCTTGGTTCAGCAGGCTATGTTGCCGGAGTGTTCCATTTAATGACTCACGCATTCTTTAAAGCGTTGCTATTCTTGGCAGCGGGTAGCGTGATTCATGCGGTCCACACTCAGAACATTGAGGAAATGGGCGGATTATGGAAAAAGCTTCGCGTCACAGGTCCGTTATTTTTAATCGGAACATTAGCGATCAGCGGTGTGCCGTTATTTTCCGGATTTTTCAGTAAGGACGAGATTTTAATCGCGGCTTGGGAAGGTGGACATACCGTTCTATTCTGGTTGGCCGTTGCCGCTGCCTTCTTTACCGCATTTTATATGTTCAGATTGTTCTTCATGGTGTTCAGCGGGGAAGCTCGCAGCGAGATGAAGAATGTTCATGAGTCACCATCGGTGATGACTTTGCCGATGATCGTGCTTGGCGTATTGGCCGTTGTGTCCGGATACGTGAACACGCCTTGGTTCGGAACCTTCCTTGGCGATTGGTTGACTGAGGGCAATGAAGCGCTTGGACATGGCCATATCGAAGGACCGGCATGGATTATGATTGTCGCAACCGTTGTGTCGTTAGCGGGAATTGGCCTCGCCTGGGCGATCTACTCAAAGCGCAGTATATCACGCGGCTGGATAACGGAGCGTGTGCCGCTTGTCTACAATATTTTATATAACAAATATTATATCGATGAATTCTACGGACTAACGATTGTTTATGTAACAAAATGGATCAGCCAGCTGTTTAGAATTATTGAAGTCTTCCTTGTAGAGGGCATCATCAAGCTGGTAATCGGCACGGTGCAAACGCTTGGCAAAACCGGCTCTAAGGCACAATCCGGACAGGTTCAAACGTACGGTACGGTCGCCTTTGTTGGTCTGGCGTTGTTAGTTGTGATCTTTGCTTTGACTGGGGGGTACTTATAATGAATATGGAAAATTTCTTATCCATCTTAGTATTCTCCCCGTTACTAGGTATATTGGCTTTAGCGTTTGTTCCGAGAGCAAAAGAAGAAACGATTAAAATTATCGGCTTTGTCGCAACATTGCCGGCACTCG
Organism: Neobacillus terrisolis; assembly: GCF_051233475.1. Lineage (NCBI taxonomy): Bacteria > Bacillati > Bacillota > Bacilli > Caryophanales > Bacillaceae > Neobacillus > Neobacillus terrisolis. The sequence continues at coordinate 173,952 of NZ_JBKFGH010000013.1, forward strand.
TTTTCTCACTGGTCGCTTTCTTCCAATATCGCGGGGGTGCAAACCTCGCACAATTAGCGGAAAAGGTGCGCTGGGTGCAATTTGGCCGCTTTGATGATAAGTATTTATTCGCGGTTGATTACGAGTTGGGTGTCGATGAATTTTCGTTGATCATGGTCGTTTTGACAGCCGTCGTGGCAACTTTGGCAGCGATTGCTTCCATTCACATTAAAAAAGAATGGAAAGGGTATTTCATGTTATTCCTGCTGCTCGAAGTCGGGATGCTCGGTGTGTTTACCGCCCAAAACCTGATCCTGTTCTTTATCTTCTTTGAAGTGACGCTGGTGCCGATGTTCTTCTTGATCGGTAAATGGGGTTATTTTGAAAAAGAAAAAGCAGCTTACAGCTTTTTAGTTTATAACGGTTTAGGCTCGGCGATTCTGCTCATCGTCATCATGGTGCTGTTCGCTCGGACCGGAACCTCAAATATTGAAGCGTTGAAATATTTTATGAACGAAGAGGGCGTCGAGCTGATTGCACCAATCTCTGATGCCGCGAAGTTCGGATTGCTTGTGGCATTGCTTGTGGCGTTCGGTGTGAAGCTGCCGATCTTCCCATTGCACAGCTGGATGCTGAAGGTGCACGTAGAAGCACCACCATCCATTGTAATGATTCACTCAGGGATTTTGTTGAAAATCGGTGCTTTCGGTTTAATTCGTTTCGGGATGGGAATTTTCCCGGAACAGTTTAAGGAAGTTGCTGGTGTGCTTGCCGTACTTGGGGTTGTAAATTTATTGTACGGAGCATATTTGGCATTTATCCAAAAAGATTTCAAAATGGTACTAGCTTACTCGTCGATTTCTCATATGGGGATTGTCTTGATTGGCTTGGGTGCTTTAAATGCTGCCGGGATTCAAGGGGCAATTTTCCAAGTCGTGTCGCACGGATTAATTTCCGCGTTGTTGTTCTTCCTTGTTGGAGTGATGTATGAAAGAACGCATACAACGGCAATTGACAAGCTCGGCGGATTGGCGAAGGGCATGCCGCTTGTGGCCGGATTTTTACTAGCCGGCGCAATGGCTTCACTCGGCTTGCCAGGGATGTCAGGCTTCGTCAGCGAGTTCATGGCGTTCATGGGCTTGTTCAAGGAAATGCCTTGGTTGGCTGCAGTCGGTACGCTTGGCATTATCATGACGGCTGTATACTTGTTGCGCGCGGTGCTCGGCATGACGTTTGGAAAAGCAGAGCGGGAATTCGCTGGTGTGTCAGATTTGCGAGCAGTAGAAATGATTCCGGTCTTAACGTTAATGGGTCTAATCGTATTAATCGGTGTGTACCCAACGCTGTTAAGCGAACCGCTCCAAAAAACAATCGAAACCATCATGTTAGGGATAGGGGGGTGATGAAGGATGGATACAGCTGCATTATCATCGTATGAATGGGGAATTATGACTCCGGAATTCATCATCCTTGGTGTCGCAACCTTAATGTCCCTGCTTGATTTATTTGCACCTGCACGTTTCGACCGTCGCAATATCGGCTGGATCGGCGTAGCTGGTGTGTTATTGGCAATGATTTCGTTGGCAGGCTTATTTGATGCCGAGGTAACAACGATTTTACACGATACGTTCCGCCTCGATTCGTTCGGGAAAGCATTTAAGCTATTATTACTCGGCGGTTCGGCATTAGTGTTAATTTTAGCAATCAGCGACGATACGCGCGAAGGCTTAGAAGAGTATCGCGGTGAGTTTTACTACTTATTCTTAACAGCGTTGTTGGGCGCGATGGTGATGGCGTCAAGTGGTGACTTAATCACCTTGTTTGTTGGACTTGAGTTGTTATCACTTTCTTCTTATGTTTTAGCCGGAATACGCAAGCGTAATTTACAATCGAACGAAGCGGCTATGAAATACATCATTAACGGAAGTATTTCTTCGGCAATAACTTTGTTCGGTTTAAGCTATGTGTACGGTTTAACAGGTTCAACGAATTTGCTTGAGATTGCAGCAGTAGCTGGAACCGTTGCAGATTCAAAAATGGTCTATTTGCTAGGCTTAGCCTTCTTCATGACGTTTATCGGTTTGTCGTTCAAAATTGCTTCGGCGCCGTTTCATATGTGGGCACCGGACGTTTACCAAGGTGCGCCAACACCAGTTACGGCTTTCTTGAGTGTCGTTTCAAAGACGGCCGGTTTTGTGTTGATGACTCGGGTGTTCTTGATGATCTTTGTCCGCATCCCAACAGAAGGAACGGGCTCGATGCCGTTCTTCTATCAGATTCAGGACTATATCGGCTTCCTGGCCGGGGCGACGATGATTGTTGGTAACGTGGTAGCGTTGCGTCAGCGCAATGTGAAGCGGTTGTTTGCCTATTCAAGTATCGCGCACGCAGGATATTTGTTAGTCGTGTTTACGACTTTACAGTTTATGTTTAATACGTTGTGGTTTTATTTAGCCGCTTACTTATTCATGAATTTATGTGCATTTGCGATTATCCAATTGGTAACGAATGGCAAAGGTTCTGAGGACATTAGCCTGTTTGCCGGTCTGTATCGCAAGTCACCGTTCTTGGCGGTGGCAATGGGTGTGGCCGTGCTTTCACTGGCCGGATTCCCAGGAACAGCCGGATTTATCGGGAAGGTCAACATCTTTATGGGCGCTTTAGTCGACCAGCCTGCCCACTACGTTTTAGCATCGATCATGATCGCTGCGACGGTAGTTTCTTACGTTTATTATTTTGGTATAATGACGCAAATGTTTTTCCGTCCAGCCGACGAGAAGCATGGCGAGAAGATTCATATTCCAGTCGGTGTTGGAGTCGTGATCGTGATTTGTGTAATTGGCACTCTGGTGCTAGGGGTGGCACCAGATACAGCTTATGACTTCATCGATTCACAGTTTAAGAATTTCAGTGATTTCTTCCAGTAATGGAAGTGATGAAATTGGATTTATTTAGTAAATAGCGTTACAATAAAATTACGAACAAAGTTTTAGTGGGAAAATAAAGGGGATCGTTTAGGGAAGAGGCGAGTTAGTTTGGTGCCTCTTCCTTTTTTGTGTTTGCGGGGTTTTTGTGCGTAGAATTTGAATTCTACCCTGTGATGAATGGCACTTGCGCCGATAAAAGTGGAAATACCGCCGATAAAATTTTGGAAACCGCCGATAAAAGTGGAAAAACCGCCGATAAATTCCGGAAAACCGCCGATAAATGTTGCGCGCTGCCTTGTCAGGGTGTGACAAACTAAACATTGGCTCATAAAAATCGAAAAACGGCTCATAAATGTTGCGTAACGGCTCATAAAAACCAAAAACCGGCTCATAAATTCACCGAACCGGCTCATAAATTTAACAAAATGCCAAAAAACCAATTAATAATAAGCTTTTCTCCAAAAAATCCATACATAACTATCGTTAAACGGTCAAAAACTAGAGTGAATCTATAAAAAATAGGGAGTGTATGGAAATGGATGCAAAGAGAGTGAAGCAAATACTATCCTCTTCGGCCGATGTTGATGTAAAATATAATGGGGCATCGGTTTGGATTGATGCCTTAAATGATGATCAAAGAACAGCGACTGTTCATTTAAGAGGTCCGAGGTTAGAAGAGCGGACAATTGTTGAGATACATGAGTTAGTGGAGGAATAACCGGCTTACGAAGTTCACTAGTGAGCAGAGGAACCGCCGGCGTTCGAACTGCACTAGTAAGCAGAGGAATCACCTTGTACACGTGTTTTGCGTGTTTTGTTTCGCGCCAGAACGAAAATAATACACCTTCAGATTGCAACCACCTGGAATGGGTGGTTTTTACGTGCGTGTTTGGATGGCGGCGGAGGGGTATTGGAGTTAAAACAGATATTGGATGGAGCTTGTTGTGAATTGGCTGAAGGAACGGGGCTGGTTTATTTTTCATAAAAAAAGTTTGAAACTTTTTCACAAGTGGTTCGTCTAAAAGGGGGAGATGGTAATTTGATTATGGAGTTTGGGCAGCAGGCGTTGTTGAGCATCTTGTCGCATCTGGTGTTTATTGCGGTGGCGTGGTGGGCGATTCAGGCGCTGCAGCTGGAGAAGATTTTGAAGAAGAATCACGTTGTGCAGGCAAGAGTACTATATATAATATTGTCGATTGCGCTTGGTTCTAGTGTTAGTAATTTTTTCCTTGATTATTTGTTGTGGTCGCAGCAGTTACCGTTAATGTTCCAGTAAGTACCTGTTTTGGCGAAAATTTAGGACTTCCTACATGTTCCCAAATGGGCCATTTTTAAGTACAATTCATTTTGTGTTGTTTTTTCTTGAATACATATGTGCTTGTCAAAAAGTGACGACAATTCCCAAGTATGCAGGCTCCTCTTCGGGTAACAATGTAAGTATGGAGAGGAGTTATAAAGATGAGACAACATATAAATAAGTTGGTGTTTTTGGTAATTATTTGTTTTATCATTTTGCAATTCGGGAATGGCACGACGGAAGCAATGAAATCGAGATCGCTTGAGGCGAGCGATTTAATTACAATAGCATCTGTCATCCAAGGCGAAAATATTCAAGTTGATGAATGGACCATTCATGCAAGAGAAAAGCTGACTGATGTTAAGCAGCAGAAGGATGTTGAAAATTACGTAAGTGCATTGAAGAAGAAATTTCCAAAGTGGGATTGGAATCAATCAGAAACGCATCAGTATTGGGAAGCAACCGCTGTTTCCCCAGAGCATTCACCATTTCAACAAATGATTCGAATTGTTTCGACCCCCACAAAACAAACCACTCAGGCGTATGTAATTTATGAGGTAAGCGGCCAAGCTTGGGCTGATTCTACCGAACGATTTTTGGAAACGGACATATCTTCAACATTTTCTGACATTTTTCGTGGGAAACCTGAAATTTTCTCTTGTGTAAAAGCGGAACTAGATGGTAAGATGAAAACGACTTTGACTTCAAAAAAGAATGGTTTATTAGAAGCATTTAATGCGAATGAAATAGAATCTCTATCTGAAAATAAGTTTATTTCCGTAACGGCATCTTCGCCTTTATTCGCCGAATCGCTAAAGAGAAACCATGACAGTATGAATTTACAATTGGGGCTGCGAACAACAGGAATGGGCGCGCAAACGACCCTAGTAGTTGGCACACCAATCATTACGATTGAATATTAATATAGAGAAAATGGACGCGGAGGGGAATACACTTTGGAAAAGATCATCGTCCGCGGCGGAAATAGGCTTAGCGGTACCGTTAAAGTAGAAGGGGCAAAAAATGCCGTTTTGCCTGTACTCGCTGCAACATTATTAGCAAGTGATGGAAAAAGTATTATTCGTGATGTACCCGCTCTCTCCGATGTATACACGATTAATGAAGTATTGCGTTATTTAAATGCCGGAGTGGAGTTTAATAATAATCAGGTTACGGTTGATGCGTCAAAAGTGCTAAGGAATGAGGCACCTTTCGAATATGTTCGAAAAATGCGGGCATCTGTTTTAGTTATGGGCTCTTTATTGGCTCGAAATGGCCGCGCTCGTGTTGCCTTGCCAGGTGGATGTGCAATTGGATCTCGTCCGATTGACCAGCACTTGAAGGGCTTCGAAGCAATGGGAGCACATGTTAAGGTTGGCAACGGCTTTATCGAGGCCGAGGTTTCAGGCGGTCGCTTAAAGGGAGCGAAGATCTATCTTGATTTTCCAAGCGTAGGTGCAACGGAAAATATTATGATGGCAGCAACGCTTGCTGAAGGAACGTCGGTTATTGAGAATGCGGCGAAGGAGCCGGAGATTGTTGATTTAGCGAATTTCTTGAATGCGATGGGCGCGAAGGTTCGTGGCGCTGGCACAGGAACGATTCGTATTGAAGGTGTAGATGTCCTGTTTGGGGCCGATCACACGATTATTCCGGACCGTGTTGAAGCAGGAACGTTCATGGTTGCTGCGGCGATTACGGGTGGAGACGTGTTGGTAAAAGGCGCTGTTCCTGAGCATTTGACTTCGTTGATTGCAAAAATGGAAGAAATGGGCGTTACCGTTGTGGAGGAAGCTGACGGGGTTCGTGTTATTGGCCCTGAGGTGTTGAAGGCAGTTGATATTAAAACGATGCCGCATCCAGGTTTCCCAACGGATATGCAGTCACAAATGATGGCATTGTTGTTGCGTGCTCGAGGTACGAGCATGATTACAGAAACTGTGTTTGAAAACCGCTTTATGCACGTGGAAGAGTTCCGCCGCATGAATGCGGATATTAAAATTGAAGGCCGTTCGGTTATTATTAATGGTCCGTCTAATTTGCAAGGTGCGGAGGTTGCGTCGACTGATTTGCGCGCAGCTGCTTCGTTAATTTTAACTGGTCTTGTTGCTGATGGTTTTACTCGTGTAACAGAGTTGAAGCATCTTGACCGCGGTTATGTGAATTTCCACGAGAAGTTGGCGCTGTTAGGTGCTGATATTGAGCGTGTGAAAGAGGAAGATCATTTGTTGATGATCGAGGAAAGTGTTGTTACGGATTTGAATGCTTAATATATGTTATGGCACGCCCGCCGAAGTTGAGTTGATCAGCTTCGGTTTTTTGTTGTGGGGGGTGGGAGGGTAGTCGTTTTCGTGGGGGGGTGGTGGTGTAACTATTTCAGAGTGTCCCATATAATTGGAAGTTGTCCCATATAATTCATAGATGTGCCATATATTTGGAAGTTGTCCCATATATTTCAGAAGTTGGTCCATAAAATTTAAAAGTTGGTCTATATATTTCTGAGGTTGGTCTATAAATTTAAAAAGTTGGTCTATATATTTTTTGAATTGTCCCATATCCACATTTAAACGAGCATAAACAACTTTCAGTGAGCAAATATTTTTAAAAAAAGAAGGAAATCCCCGAAAAACTAGCTGATTTTAATAAAAATTGCAAAATTCCCCTTGAAAATTGACCCTTTTTTTTAAAAATATCCTCATTTTCCTATAAAAATTGCAAACCAGCTAAATAAATTTAACGAAACGACTCATAAACAACAAATAGTCATCTTCACGAGGAGATTTTCTGTCATAAACGCTTGTCCAAAACCATATGAATTAATGAAACGAGGCGAACGAAAAATCCATCACCCCACTAAAGCAGTGGGGGACTGTCCCCCGCCCCTGTGCTGTGATGAAGCGTACCCGTTCGCTGGCGTTTACTTTTCATTGGTATGGAGGCTTAATCATGACACGATTCAAACTTTACGTCGCAGTAACAGCATTGCTATTAGCGGTAACCATTTTAATACCGAGCTTACTTGTCCTTCCCTTTAGTGCGGACGAAGTGAGCGGAAAGCTGGGTGAACGGTTAATGAAGCAAGATCAACCGGTTCAAGGAAATCAAAACCAACCAACTAGCATCGGTGTGGAAGTTGCCGTTTATAGAACTGCTTCACAAACAATGGAAAAGCTTCCGCTTGAAAATTATGTAACAGGGGTTGTAGCTGCTGAAATGCCTGCAGACTTTGAAATGGAGGCGCTGAAAGCACAAGCACTTACCGCAAGAACGTATATCGTGAAGCAAATGATCAGCGATAATCGCGTTGGTTTACCGGAGGGGGCGGACACCGCTGACACCGAGCTGCACCAGGTGTACAAAAATGAGACAGAACTTAGGAACGTCTGGAAATCGGACTACAATTGGAAAATCAAAAAAATTAAAGAGGCCGTTACGGCAACCGCCGGGCAAGTCCTCACCTATAATGGCCAGCCAATTACCGCCACATTTTTCTCCACTAGTAATGGTTATACTGAAAACTCAGAGGATTATTGGTCTAATTCATTTCCATACTTAAGAAGCGTTCAAAGCCCGTGGGATAAAAATTCACCTAAATTCTCGGATCAAAAGATCTTCACGATTAAAGAGTTTGAAGCGAAGCTCGGCGTAAAACTTGCGAGCAAGAGTTCTGTTGGGAACATCACTGAAAAAACTGCCGGACAACGTGTTGCAAAGGTGAAAATTAATGGCAAGGAATTTTCCGGAAAAGAAATACGAGAGAAGCTTGGCTTGAAGTCAACCGACTTTGAGTGGGTGGTAAAAGGAGATAATATCGTAATCACAACTGAGGGCTATGGCCATGGTGTTGGCATGAGCCAATACGGGGCAAACGGAATGGCTTCCGCCGGTAAAAATTATCAAGATATCGTTAAGCATTATTACCAAGGGGTAGAAATATCCGGAGCAGACACGATGCTAGCGCAAATTACTGCGAAAAAATAAGTTTATTTTAAAAAACTTATATAAAAGCATAAAAAATAGCAGAGTAGTTCGGTATCAGAACTCGCTCTGCTTTTTTGTTGATTTTTGGAGTGCGAATAGCATGTTAATTTTACGCTAATGCTTAGATTTTCGGATTCTCTCCATATCCTCAGCGGAATATGTTTGGATGCCTTTTTGTTCTTTCTGAGCAACCAGAAACATTGCAGCAGCAACTGTCTTCGCTTCTATCCCCATGCGGCTCCTTAATTGATTACCCAATATTGAACCTAAACCACGAACAATATCAATAGCTATTTTTTCGAGCAAGCGAAACTCACTACGATTACCTAATAACAGTGGAGGTTGGAAAATAGACATCACTTCATAGGGAATTTCTTTTAGTTTCTCTTCAAGTTCACCCTTCATCTTTGGGTACCACAAACGTGAATTTTTATTTGCATTCATAGAACTTACAATGAGGAAGTGCTTGGCGCCTTTCTCCTTTGCCAATTCAGCAATAGCAATCGGGTATTCTACATCAATCCGATACATCGCTTCTTTTGTCTTAGCCTTCTTGATGGTTGTTCCTAATGTACAAAACACATCATCAACAGCAAAATATTGTTCGACTTCTTCCAGCCGCTCAAAATTACCAATTACCTCAACAAGGTTAGGATGTTTAACCTCAAGTGGTCTTCTAACTAAAGCATAAATTTTTTCGTATTTTTGACTATTTATTAAAATATGAAGTAATTCATTTCCTACCAAACCAGTAGCTCCAGCTATCAGTGCGGATTTTTTAATCAACTTGTTTTCACCCTTTCCTTCTAGGGACGGTTCTCCTGTACCCTTTGTTGCCAAAAAAGCACTAACTGTTTCACCTTTGGGAACAGGAGAACCGTCCCCCTGCGCCCCCATGCACCACAAAAAGAACACAGGAGAACCGTCCCCCTGCACCCTAAATCTTCTTTAGCATGCTCCCAATCCTGCTAAATTTACCCTGGAATATGGCGCCGCGGATGATGTACCAGCTGACGGCTACGCCGATCCAGTCTTTGACTGCGTCGATGATTGTGGCTGAGCGGTAAGGAACGAATGATTGGTGAATTTCGTCGATAATCCCGTAGCTGCCGGCAATCAGGGCGCAAATTAAACTCACAGTGGGCGAAAATTTACCAGTGGTAAGCATGGCCATAACCAGCAGCCAATAAAGGATCGCGAACTCTACTAAATGGAGCGATTCTTTAATAAAGCGGTCGACGCTTAATTGAGGAAGCTCGACAATGGCGTCGCTAGGCATGCTAGACATAATCCAAACCGCGACCATATAGGCAAACGGTAAAATTCGCAAAAACCATCTTAACAAAACCATAGACTAAATACTCCTTAAAAATATTTTAAAAAAGGTGAATAAAACCTTTGATATTGTCGAAAAATAAGCAGAAAAAATTTTTTTGCGCTCATGTATATTATTCTTGCAATCGGTTCACAATGATTGCAGAGGTGATGAAAATGAGAGAGGAAGAAACTAAACGATCTTCTCAGGATTCTAGTATAAAACGCTTTTTCAAAAAGCGTTGGGTAATTCCAGCAATTTATATTGCAAGTGCAGCTATTATTTTAACCGGGGTCCTTTGGTATCAAAGCAGCAACGATTCTAGTTCTAACAAAATCGATTACAAGGCAACAGACATTTCTGGCAAGAAAATCAATGAGGAGCCAGCGATTGAGGTTAACCGTGCAATGGAAAACTTCGTAATGCCTGTTAGCAATGTGGAATCTGTTAAAATCCAAAAGCCATTCTATGAATATGATGGCAAAAAGGAAGAACAAGTAGCTGCTTTAGTAGAGTACAATAATTCGTACCATCCGAACACTGGTATTGATATTACGATGAAAGATGGAAAAACCTTTGATGTCATGGCTTCCCTAAGCGGAACCGTTACAGATGTTAAAGAAGATTCCCTGCTTGGTAATGTCATTGAAATTGAGCACGATAAAGGTATTGTAACACAATATCAATCTGTTACTGACATTGCGGTAGAGCCTGGCGACGAAGTCGAACAAGGACAAGCAATTGCAAAAGCTGGAAAAAGCTTATATAACGAAGAAGCAGGAATTCATCTGCACTTCGAAATCCGTAAGGACAACATAGCTGTAAATCCAAATGATTACTTCAATAAACCATTAAGCACTTTGCAAGAAGCTGATGTAAAAGCAAATAAGGCTGCTGATGACAGCAAAATGACTGATGACGAGAATGTCTCAGATGATAGCGAAAATAAAAATGCTACTGATGATAGTAAATCGACTGAAGACAAAAAATCAACAGACGATAGTAAATCGACTGAAGATAAAAAGTCAACAGACGATAGCAAAACATCTGAAGACAAAAAACCAGCTGACGACAAGTCGAACAGTGGTGAAACTGAAGAAAACAGCAAAAAGTCTAATGAATCAAGCATGAATTCATAAGGATGAATGAAGAGCCGGCAATGGAGCGAAGCGCATGAGAGCGCGGACCTCTGTTGCTGGTTTTTTAGCTTGAAGCAGATTACCATCCTCCAACTAAATCCACCCTCAATCTGCCCTATTTTTTCAAAAAAAAAACGGCATACGGATAAATTTTCAAAAAATTTCCGGTTCACCTTGTCCTGTTTGTGTTTTTCGTGCATAATCCCGTCCGCACGCTAATAAACTGTTACAAACCTTACAAAGGAAGTGTTTGAGGTGAGGAGTCGTTTGCAGGCAGCATTTTTAGTTGGGAATATGATTATTTTTCGCAAACACAGAAAGTAAACGCTTTCTGCCGCATAGAGAAAGATAAATGATCAGTCCAGGATGAATATATGTAGCATCACGTGCGGAGTGACAGCATTTAGGAATGGCGTAAAGCGGACTTCATTTCACGCTTCTCATCTTCAATTTAGGGAGGGCGAGTGGTGTGCACGATTACATCAAAGAGAGGACTATCAAGATTGGAAAGTATATCGTGGAGACGAGAAAAACAGTTCGTGTAATTGCGAAGGAGTTTGGCGTATCCAAAAGTACAGTCCATAAAGACCTTACGGAAAGACTTCCGGAAATTAACCCTGATTTGGCTAATGAAGTGAAGGAAATTTTAGATTATCATAAATCGATCCGGCACCTGCGCGGTGGCGAGGCAACCAAATTAAAATACCGTAAAGAGGAATTAGAAGAAGAACCAGTACAATAGTGATGGACCAAGATAACTTCGAACCGGCTTTTTCATAAGGCAGGTTCTTTTTTTGTTTTTTAAAAAAATTGCAGTTGGACAATTACGGTATGAAAAATATTACATATAATGCAAAGACGATAGAAAATGGAGGTGTTAGCTTTGGGTGCCCGTGGTGTTGATGGTGGATATGGTCATGGAGCAGGGTTTGCGTTAATTGTTGTTTTATTTATTCTGCTAGTTATTGTTGGCTCTGCTTACGTAGGTTTCGGCTATTAATAAATTAAAGGAGTGAAGAGTATGTACGGTTGGGGAGGAGCTGGCTGCTGCGGCTACGGCTATCCAGCACGAGGCGGTTTCGGATTTTGTAATCCGTTTGTGTTGATTGTTGTATTGTTTATCCTTTTGATTATTGTTGGCGCTGCTTGGTGCTAATTTGAAATATCGTGCTGCCTGAGTAATACTCGGCAGCATTTTTTGTGCAATTGGGAATTTGAGGAATACGCCTAATGTCTAGGACAATTTACGGTGCATATGATGAAATGGAATGAAATAAACGAGGGGAGCCCATACTATCTAAACTACCCTCATTTCCAATTGCTCACTGAAAATGTTCCACTTTTGCTTAAAGGGAAGGAAAAGGAAGTCTGTTTTAGGCTTCTTTTTGCTTTTTACATAGCTGTGTTAAAGAACAATGTTGATTTTGAGCAACTGTTGATTGGAGAGGAAGGTGCGAGACTCCTGCGGGAGAAGGTGTCACGGGAGACCCCACAGGCGCTATGGCGCCGAGGAGGCTCCCGGACTCCCCCGCGGAAAGCGAGCACCTGGAGCGGAAATCAACAGCCAACTATAACAGAGCCTTTTAAAGATATTCTGCTAAATTTGACAAATTTCATCAAAAACATTATACAATTTGACAATTTCATTATTCCTTTTGACGAAAATATGTTAAAATAAACAATTAGGACAGAACTTTGCTCGTAGGCAAAACAGGGAAGGCATTTGTATTGAAGCTGGAACTGGCCAATTGTTTCAAGGAGGAACGAAAAGGAATGTTTGCTAGGGATATTGGGATCGATTTAGGTACGGCAAACGTGTTGATCCATGTTAAAGGCCGTGGAATTGTATTAAATGAACCGTCTGTGGTGGCGATTGATAAAAACACAAACAAGGTGTTGGCTGTTGGTGAAGAAGCAAGACGAATGGTTGGCCGGACACCGGGAAACATCGTTGCGATTCGCCCGTTAAAAGATGGCGTTATTGCTGACTTTGACGTAACAGAAGCAATGTTAAAGCACTTTATTAACAAGCTTAACGTAAAAGGCTTTTTATCTAAACCTCGAATTCTAATTTGCTGCCCAACCAACATTACAAGTGTTGAGCAAAAGGCAATTAAAGAAGCAGCTGAAAAAAGCGGCGGTAAAAAGGTTTATTTAGAAGAAGAACCTAAGGTAGCAGCTATTGGTGCTGGCATGGATATCTTCCAACCAAGCGGCAACATGGTTGTGGACATCGGCGGCGGAACAACTGATGTCGCAGTCCTTTCTATGGGAGACATCGTAACCTCCTCTTCAATTAAAATGGCCGGCGATAAATTTGATATGGAAATCCTTCAGTACATTAAACGCGAGTACAAGCTATTAATCGGTGAACGTACTGCTGAGGATATTAAAATAAACATAGCTACAGTATTCCCAGGGTCTCGCAATGAGAGCATGGACATTCGCGGTCGTGATATGGTTTCAGGCTTACCGCGGACCATTACTGTAGAATCTAAAGAAATTGAGCAAGCCCTTCGTGAATCGGTAGCGGTTATTGTTCAAGCGGCTAAAAGCGTACTCGAACGCACACCACCTGAATTATCTGCTGATATTATTGATCGTGGTGTCATTCTGACTGGCGGCGGCGCGCTTTTACACGGCATTGACATGCTTCTTGCTGAAGAATTAAAGGTTCCTGTGCTCGTGGCTGAAAATCCAATGGATTGTGTAGCGATTGGAACAGGAATTATGTTGGATAATATCGACAGAATTCCTTCGAGAAGATTCGGTTAATTTTATAAATCGGTCCGGTGTTTTTTGGAAAAAAACCAAAAGGTGCCGGACCTTTTTCAGCTTTTGACTTATTTCTACAAATTATTAATGTTTCTTTTATGAAATTTTTTTATAATAGAATAAACTAACGGATACTATTAAGGGAATTTCTCTAAAGGAGTACATATAAATGTCATTAACGGACACAAAGCAGGAAACTGCCAAAAAACTTAAAAATGTGGACGTCGGCTCAGCACAAGCAGAGAATGCAGCGGGCGTTACGGCAGTACAGGTTTTGGAAGCAGAGACTGTGGCTGTCGATAATGAGCTTATAAAAGTATTAGATACTGCGTCTATGATGATAACCGGCGGCGCGCCTAATCAGGATTGGGGAGTTGTGCCTAAGAAGGTTGCCGGGACTGTACAGGGTGGTGAGCCTGCTGTAGCGGTTGAGGACTCAGTTGGAGTTCCAGATGAAGTATCACACGCTCTAATTGGTGTAGAGGCTGTGCAAGCATCAAATGAAGTGCCAAACGCCCCAACAGGTGTTGACGCTATGCAAGCAATAAATGAGGGCCCTAACCCCCCTACAGATGCAGACACTATGCTTGAATTGTCAAAGGAAATTAAAGTGGCTGTGCAGCCTTCAGATGAGGCGCCACAAGCTATTGCTACGGAGGTAATCGAAACACCTATGCAACAGTCGGCTCAAGAGATACCTGTTCAGAAAAATAGCCCAACATCAAAGGATCCCGGGACACGTGAAAAAGTAAAACAAGAACGCACTCATCAGGAAAGTACTGAAGCTGATGGAAAAAGCCGAATCCGAATTCGCCTTATTCCGATTTGGCTCAGACTTGTTATCATCATCTTATTATTGTCATTCAGCCTCATGTCTGGAATGATGGTTGGTTACGGCGTGATCGGCGACGGGAAGCCTTTTGATGCCTTAAAACAATCAACATGGACTCATATTGTTGACATTATAAATAAAGAAAAATAGAGAACCGTTTCCTACGCATTTGCACCGATATATATCGGTGCTTTTTTCATAAGGAAAAAGCCGGGAGCCAGAAAATTTATAAGCTGGGTTATTGAGCGGACACAGAGGCCCTTATTTTGATAAAATAACCTGTTTTCTGGACTTAAGAGGACACAGGATCCCTTATTTAGTTAAAAACAGCTGAATAATGCCAATTTATTATCAAATAGCGGACTTGTTGTCCGCTTAGCACCTCAAAGTACCCCTTTTTGTTAAAATAACGGAACTGGTGTCCGCAAAAAAATTACTGACATCAAAATTCATTGATTTTAGCCCTGCAAACAGGTGGGGTAACGAAACCGGGGAGAGTCCCTTCCAAAAAAAACTCATATTTGTTTTTATGCCCATTTTTAGTACAATATAAATAGTACCAATTATTATGAGGAGGTCATAAAATGTTAAATATCGATCAAATAAAAGAAATTATTCCCCATCGCTATCCATTTTTACTTGTAGATAAAATTTTAGAAGTTGAAGCAGGCCAAAAGGCTGTAGGAATCAAAAATGTTACCGCTAATGAGGAATTCTTTAACGGACATTTCCCTGATTTCCCGGTAATGCCAGGCGTGTTAATTGTTGAAGCACTAGCGCAAGTGGGTGCTGTTGCAATGTTGATTAAAGAAGAGAACCGAGGTCGTTTAGCATTTTTCGGAGGTATCGATAATTGCCGCTTTAAACGCCAAGTAAGACCGGGAGACCAGCTTCGTCTTGAAGTGGAAATGACTCGTGTTCGCGGCTCAATTGGTAAGGGTAAAGGCGTTGCAACCGTAGATGGCGAAGTTGCATGTGAACTCGAAATGACATTCGCCTTAGGTCCAAAACAGGAATAACTATATATTGAATCAAATTGCTGTCCAAATATACTTTGGGCAGTTTTTTTATAAAAAATAATTGTGTAATTTGTTGAGTTAATTATGGGCAACCTAACTGCAGACCCGTGAATAAGGTCAACCATATGCAAACTTGAAAGGGGAATTACACAATGAAAAAGAGGCTTTTAATGTTAATTGGAGGATCAGTACTTTCTGCGTTTCTTTTAGTGGGCTGTAATAATGACCAGGAGCCGCCGCCAGAAGGAAATGATCCTGATGTGAACACAAATGCAGATGATAATTTAAACAACAATAATGGATTGGATAATAATGGTGTTCGAACAAAGAATTTCCGAGATCGTGACAACAACGACGGAATCCTTGATGATAACGGCGCACGTACCAACATTTTCCGCAACGGCGACGATGACAATGGGGTCCTTGATAATGACAGACGTGGGATTATGAATGATGACGACGACAATGACGTTCTTAATGGACCTAACGGCAATAACCGAAATACGAGAGATAACGGAGACGTTATCAGAGATAATAACGAACGCGGTGAAGATATGATTGAAGACAGAAAAGATGTAAGAGATCGCGACCGTAAAGACGACTAAAAATAATGGCTGTTCCTCGGGCACAGGAGCAGCCATTCTTTTTATCCGCCTTCAATTTGCCGTTTTATTTGCCGGGGTCAGGTAGGGTTTATTTCTCATTTTTTCCCGGAATTCATTTAGTAATGCTTCACCGGTTAGCCCTTTGTTCAATAAGTCCTTCAGTATTACTTCTGCATAATTTTTCCGTGCATTTCTTTTTAACGTCCCCTGGAGCATGACAGAAATATTTTTTTCTAATTTTCTTACCGACCGAGTTTTAATATGGAAGGAGACGGGGTCATTGTCTTTCTTGGTGATGACGACGCGAATAATGAACTCCTGTTGGGTTTGCATTGCTTTTTCAAAAAAATCGAAATGAACCGGCTTAGTATAAACTTCAATCAGCCAGTTGTTTTGTTCATCTTCTTTATTGATGATTAATCCGTCCACCAAATCGATTTCCTTGAACGAGTCGTTCTCGAACACCTCTAATGAGATGAGTTTAAATGTTTTCATTCTCATTCCTCCTTTCATAATTTGTCCAAATTATACCATACTGCTTTAAAGGAGCGAATTCCTCCATTTGTCGAAAAATATTTGCTGAAATATTCATTTTTTTATTTTTAAGGGAGTAATCCCATTGAAAAATCGATTTTTACCCTGGAATTTGCCAATTATGGGTGTGTTTTTGGCTCAAAAACAAATTTTTACAGATTTTACTTTAGGATGTAAAAATCGATATCATGGAAGCATCAAAAGAGAGAGGAGATGAGACATGATCAATCAGGTAACACTGGTAGGCCGATTGACGAAGGATCCGGAATTAAGGGCGACGACCGATGGAGTACCCGTCACCCATATTACCTTGGCAGTAAACCGCCATTATAAGAATCAGCAGGGACAAATCGAAGCTGATTTTGTGCAGTGCACACTGTGGCGGAAAGCGGCTGAAAATACCTCGCTTTATTGCCGTAAGGGTTCCGTGGTTGGGATTACGGGCCGAATTCAGTCCCGTCATTACGATAATCATGAGGGGAAAAGAGTGTATGTAACAGAAGTTGTCGCCGAATCTGTGCAGTTCCTAGGCAAAAAAGTAACAGAGACGGTGCCAACAGTACAAGCAGTGCAAGCAGTGCCAACTGTGCAAGCTGTGCCAACAGTACAAGCTGTATCAACTGTACAGTCAGTGTCAACGATGCCGAGCCCTGCACCAGTGCCAGTTGCCAGTTCTGGCCAAGAGCAGCCGCCGCTCGATTCTGGCTCTGAGCCCGCATCGATTTCTCTTCCATTCTAAAAGTAGCAAAAGGAGGCGTGCCCCTTGGAGTTAAAGGAATCAATCGAACAGGAGATGAAATTGGAGCAACTGATTGAAAGCCTAATCGTCATGCAGGGGCGTTCCAATCGGAGGCTGGAGGAATTATTAAAACGCGTTCACCAAATCGAGCAATATATATTAGAGGCAGGCCCGCAAGCCACGGCAACCCAACCCCTTGATGAAGGCTATTCCTTTATCGCTCGACTAGAGAAGGGAAAAACAACCCCGAAATCATAAAGAATCCACAAAAACTACCTACATTTCATACAATTCACCAGGCCTAGGCTTTACTCTGTTTTAGTGAAAAGACCAGCTATCTTAAAAATCTCAAATATCTCAAAACCAAAACCGGATTTACCCTGCCCATTTACTGTCCATCCCTAAAAAGAATCAATGACACCCGCGCCCATCCTCACCTTCAGGTGCCTGTCCTTTTTGGACAGGCACCCTTTTTCTTTTTCACATTAAAGCACCGGGGGACAGTCCCCCGGTGCTTTAATGTGAAAAAGTAGCCCGCCTTAAATCTATTAAATAATTACCAGAAATGAGTATAAAGTGATAGGGAAAGATGTGATAATGATAGGGTAAATGATTTGCTTTTTTGGGGTGAGAGACGATGATGCTGACAGATTTAGAACAATATTTTGATGATCGAATTCTGCAACGGGGAATCGACTATTTTGATAAAAACAAAGTTAGGGATCTTGAAAAAACAGGTGACAATCATTATAGGGCAAAAGTGGCTGGCTCAGAAGTTTATGCCGTGGAACTAGGTTTAAGTGACTCTGGAAAAATTATCAGCTCCTATTGCGATTGTCCTTATGCCTATGATCATTATTGTAAACATCAAGCAGCAGTACTATTGGCAATCAAACATGAGCAGTCTGGAGAGAATTCGATGCACCCATCACATCCTACAAACCAATTAAAAGATATTCTAATTAATCTTAAAAAGGAACAATTAGTTGAATTGGTTCTTGATATTGCTGACCGGGATCCCGATATGGAAAAACAGCTCCTGTTCAAATACGGGACGGACGAGAACGAGGTAGCGGATAGCAAGAAATTGATTAGACAATATATAAACAGTGCAAAGCGAAGAGGCTTTATCGAATGGCGTTATGTGGATACGGCACTCCAAGGAGCCGATCTGACACTTCAAAAGGCGAGAAATCGTATAGAAAGCGGTGATCCTGAAAGGGCTGTATTATTGTCGATCGCTGTGCTGTCCATCGTGATAAAAATGTTCGATTATAGCGACGATTCAAATGGCAGTATCGGTGCGGTTTTAAATGAGGCAGCAAACACCATCGATGATGCGGTAACCACCAACTTGTTGAGTTTATCAGAAAAAGAACAAAAAAAGCTGTTTGAGTTAATTTTAAAAGAGGCTATGAACAGCCGCTACGATGGCTGGGTGGACTGGAGATATGACTTGTTAAAGGTTTGTACATATTTTTGTAATCAACCAGATTTACGTGAAAAGCTTGAGAACCAGCTAAGTATACAAATGAATCAAATAAAGCTAGACTCTTGGGGTTCTAAATTTGAAAAAATAAGTATTAAACTGTTGCAGCTAGAAATCATTGAGCGTTGGGACGCTCCAGTAGAGGCTGAAAAATTCATCTATGAAAACATCGATTCTATCGAATTCAGAAAAAAGGCGATTAACAGAGAGTTTGAAAAAGAGAATTTCGAGAAGGTTATCTCACTCTGTTTGGAGGGTGAAGAAGCTCATAAGGGTACCGGTTATGTAAAGGATTTGAAGCAGTACCGCTATCAAGCTTATGAATTGCTTGGAGATAGTGAGAACCAAAGGAAATTAGCTTTTGAGCTGATTATCGCAAATGAATTTAAGTATTATGCTAAGCTTAAAAACCTTTATGCTCCGAGTGAATGGGAGGCTGTTTTAAATCAGATCGTGGAGGGTTTCCAAGGGCATCAAACGAATACTTATCTGTCCATCTTAATCGAGGAGAATCTAACAGACCATATCCTCGAATATTGCAAAGAATATCCTTCCTATATTCTAGACCTGTATCCTCATCTAATAGAGGGGCATTTAGCAGAGGTAAATAATCTGTTCATAGATTATATCGAAGCCGAAGCAGAAGCTGCTACTGACAGAAAAAAATATAAAAAAGTCTGCGGCTTCATTAAAACATACAAAAAGGCATGCGGAGCCAACAATGCTCAAGAATTGGTCAACCATCTAAAACAAAAATACCCACGAAGACCAGCATTCCTAGAAGAACTAACCAAACTAAAGTAACGCACTAAAGCACCGGGGGACAGTCCCCCGGTGCTTTGCAGCTTTAAAGGATGTGGGGACAGTCCCCACATCCTTTAAAGTGAAAAAACCCTCTGGGCCGGGGAAGGCCGGAAGGGGGGGAGACCGGCTCTTGCTTTGCCCAGAGGGGTTTTTTGCTATATTTTACGCAGATAAATTGCGGCTGTTGCATCATGTATGGAAATCGTTTTTGTATATTTACTACACTGTAAATATAACAAACCTAGAGGCAAAAAAGTAGATTTTGCTCACTAATTCACAAATCCGTAAAAACAATTTGAACAATTTATTACATTCCGATAGTAGAAACCTATAAACCTATAAACAACTTCAACGAATGAGGATATTCCTCTGCGTATAGTTAAAAATTGTTATGATAAATGAAAAGCTAGGTTTTAAAGAGGATCAATCCGGCAACGATGGAAGATAATGAAGGAAGTTTCAACAGTGGTTTAATAGTAGCACCGCAAATCATTTAAACGAGAATAATTTGGTAATAAGAGAAATTCAGTTTTTTAGGGATAAAGTGCTAAACGAGGTGCATTTTCTTCAAAAGCACCAACTACTCATTAAACCCGTATAATAATGTTGATGACGCTTACATCAACTCGCATTACAACAAACAAATTATTTTTCAACCAAAACAAAAACACCCTTTAACTATAAAAAAACCAGTGAGGAGTTATCATGAAGAAAGTATGGTGGAAAGAAGCAGTTGCCTATCAAATCTATCCTCGGAGCTTTATGGATTCAAATGGGGACGGCATCGGTGATATTCAAGGCATCATCTCAAAACTAGACTATTTAAAAGACCTTGGCATCGATGTGATCTGGGTTTGCCCTATGTTCGAGTCGCCCAACGATGATAACGGTTATGACATTAGCAACTATCAGGAAATCATGGCTGACTTCGGAACAATGGCCGACTTCGACCAGCTCTTAACTGAGACGCACCACCGCGGGATGAAGCTGATCCTCGATCTCGTCATCAATCACACGAGTGACGAGCATCCGTGGTTCATCGAATCCCGCTCATCAAAAGATTCCCCGAAGCGGGATTGGTATATTTGGCGAGATAGCAAGAATGGCGCAGAACCTAATAACTGGGAAAGTATTTTTAACGGACCTGCCTGGGAGTACGATGAGCTAACAGACCAATATTACCTGCACCTTTTTTCCAAAAAACAGCCAGACCTTAATTGGGAAAACAAACAGGTTCGTGACGCCCTCTATGAGATGGTCAATTGGTGGCTCGACAAAGGAATTGACGGGTTCCGAGTCGATGCCATTAGTCATATTAAAAAAGAAGAGGGCCTTGCCGACATGCCAAATCCGTACGGGCTCAAATATGTCCCTGCCTTTCCAAAAATGATGAACGTTAACGGGATCCATCCTCTCCTAAAGGAGCTTAAGGAAGCCACGTTCTCAAAATATGACATCATGACCGTTGGCGAAGCAAATGGCGTCTCTATCGACGATATTGAGCTTTGGGTCGGTGAGCAGGAAGGAAAGTTTGACATGGTGTTCCAGTTCGAACACATGGCCCTTTGGGATGTTGAAAAGAAGAAAGAACTCGATATCATCGAGCTGAAACAAGTGCTGTCACGCTGGCAAAAAGGGCTGGAAAACAGCGGCTGGAATGCCCTTTTTATCGAAAATCATGACAAGCCGCGCATGGTCTCAACGTGGGGGAATGACCGGGAATTTTTGCGTGAGAGCGCAACTGCGTTTGCTGCGATGTACTTCCTGATGCAAGGTACGCCCTTTATCTACCAAGGCCAAGAAATCGGCATGACCAATGTCCATTTCGAATCGATTGACGACTATAATGATGTCGCGGCCAAAAATCTTTACCAAGCTAAGCGGGAGGAAGGCATTCCGCATCACGAGATTATGGAGATCCTTTGGTCCTCTAGTCGTGATAATTCCCGTACACCGATGCAATGGTCAAGGGAAGAATGCGGCGGCTTTACTACTGGTAAGCCTTGGCTAAAAATAAACCCGAACTACCGGAAAGTGAATGTGGCGGCCCAGCTTCAGGATCCCGATTCCATCCTAAGCTTCTATAAAAAAATGATTCGCATAAAAAAGGAGAATGAGGTGTTCACGTACGGCAGCTACGACATGCTCCACGAGTTTCACCCGGAAATCTTTGCTTATAGGCGGACATTAGAGAATGACAAGGTCGTGGTGATCGCAAATCTATCTCCACAAGAAGTTGGGATGGATTGCGTGCCTGGTCAAGTGGATGGGCATGGGAACGATTCAGGGCAAGTATTGGAGTATGAAAACTTGCTCCTAAACAACTACGAAGTCCCAAAACACGAACCCCTCCAAACCATCGAGCTCAAACCCTATGAAACAAGAGCATACCGCCTAACACTTTAACACACCACAGCGCCGGGGGACTGTCCCCCGGCGCTGTACAGTTTTAAAGGAGTGGGGGACTGTCCCCCGCTGCTTTAAAGTGAAAAAATCCCTCTTGTGAAGGAGCTGGCCGGAAGGGGGGACCGGTGCTCACTCGCCAAGAGGGATTTTACGATATATTAAGAGTTTTTATTAGCTAATGTTTCGGTATTTTTGAATACAGTTTTGCGGATGAATGGAATCACCCAGCGGTCTAAGCCGTACTTACCAGCATTATAGCCAGAGAATAGAATAATCATTCCTAAGAAAATGTCAGTTGGATTGTGAGAAACGGTTCCCGCCAAGAAGAATGAGAAGTTCATAACAAGGCCGAAGAACATTGCTGCAGTTGTTAAGCAGCCAAGAATTAATCCTAAACCAATTAAGAATTCGCCAACTGGAACGATTGTATTAAAAATATCGATGTTTGGTAGGGCGAAATTTTCTAAGAAGTGTACGTACCATCCATAAACCATGTTGCCGTCTGGACCTTTCACCGGATTTGCTACTGCATTTTGCAAGTATCCAGAAGCGTCAAACCCTTCACCAGTTAATTTTCCCCAACCTGCTGTTAACCAAGAATAACCAAGATATAGACGAAGGAATGTCAAAATTCCTGCTGCAATTTTGTTTTCTCTTAAGAAATTTACTACCATTTGAAACAACTCCTTTAATAGGTTATGTACATTTATTACAATGTAAATATAACAAACTAAACCAACAATTGGGTGATTATGATCACTATTTCACAATTCCGTAAAATCATTTTGAACAATTTGTTACACAGGCATAGTGAAAACCCATTCCGATTGTAATAGACCTGCAAGAATTATTAGTTATCCTCTGTTCTACTTTTTAAAAAACTTCACAAATGCAGTCTGCCTTATTTTTACAATTGTGTTAAATTTAGAAATAGGGTATTGATTAAAAATTAAATAAGGGGGGGAGTAAGGTGTATTGTCATCAATGTGGTTCTAAGCTGCAGGAGGGATCCCGCTTTTGTTCCTCATGTGGAGCAAATGTTAGTCAGGATTTAAATCCACCAAATGCACCTATTCAAGAAGAAACTAGCTCTACTAAAGCTTATGATGATTCAAGCAGTAAGGTGTGGGCAGTTGAAGCGGAGGCTGAACCATCTCCAAAGTTTGAGGCGGAACCTGAAGGAAAAGAAAACCCGGAAGAAGTGCCTGAATCAGCTCTAGTAGAGGTTGCTGCCGCAGTCCAAGCCCAGGCCCAGGCAAAAATAAAAAATGAGGGGCAGCCTCAGCAAAGAGCTGCAGCACAAAATGAAGAAACAAGCCTATCTAAGAAACTCGCTAAATACCTATTTGTTATCATTCCTCTCATAAGTCTCCTCGGAGTGTCGGGCGGTGTTTATGCTTATTACAACCACGAAACAAACGTCAATCAGCAGGTCAAAGAATTAAAGACAGAAGCAGAAAAGATGGCCCTCAAAGGACAATACGAAAAGGCCATCAAAGCCTTAGATAAGGGAATCAAACTCCGCCCAGATTATAAGCTGTTAAAAACAGAGAAAGAAACCGTTAAACTCGCAGAAAGCTATTCCAAATCAATGGACAAGGTTGCAAACTTTATTAAAACTAAGAAGTTTGAGGATGCGACAAAGGAACTAAACACGCTAACGGAGAAGGTTAGTAAACAAAAGGGCCCTTTATTTGAACCGTTCAACCAACAACTGAAGGAAAAAGAGGTAAGTATTACTGTAGGAAAAATAAAACAAGAGCTTGATGGCTTGAACACCATTGATGAGCTAGGCGGCAAGCTTACGGTCGTTGCTTCCCTTTCATCAGCAGAAGCGAATGCAGTAAAGACGCAGATTCTAAATAAAATTATTCAACTGGCAAGTGATCAAGCTGAGAAATACTTACAGGATAAAGATTTCAGCAATGCAATTTCCGTTCTGGATAATGGTCTGTCTTACTCAAAGGAAGACGCAAAATTGCTCGCCTTTAAAGAAAGAGTTCAATCCGAAAAAACGTCCTTTGAAAAAGCAGAACAGGAACGGATCGAACAGGCAATGGAAGCTGCCGCTAAAGAGGATTTAAAAAATCATACAGCTGCCGTTGACGTAACTAGTTTTGAAGTGGAACAAGATGAGTATGGAGATCTTTATCTTTATGGCGAGGTAAAAAGCAGTGCGACAACCTCTATCTATTCTGTAAAGATTGAATACACCATCTATGATGAGTCAGGGGCCTATTATGATGATAGCTATACAACAGTTTACCCATATTATTTAGCACCTGGAGAAACGGGGAACTTTGAAGATATTATTTATGGAATTGATGGAAATGTAAAGGTTGAGATTGATAACATAACTTGGTATTTGGATTAAAGGCAGGTGAGGACAATGAAATGGAACTGGAAATGGATTTTAAGTATAGCGACCACATTAATGATATGGGGAGCAGGAATTTATTCTTATACCTATATTAAAAAAGAAGTCCCTAATAAGTTGCCAGCTACATCAAGTATTATTTTTAATGAAAAAACAGCCAAAGCGAAAAAGGTAAATGATAGCCCGGAATTAAAGGAAATCATTCATGATGTTCAAAAGCTTGTGGTGAAAATTGAATTACCTGATGGTTCGCTCGGCTCGGGTTTTCTTTATAATGATAAAGGCGATGTGATTACCAATGCCCACGTAGTGGCGAACGCGAAGGATGTAAAAGTGAAAACCGCGGATTCCCGTGAATTATCCGGAACCGTAATTGGAATTAGTGAAGAAACGGATGTTGCGCTTGTCCGAGTTGCTGGTCTGGCAGGTACTGAGCCTTTAAAAATGGCTTCAAAAAAAGCTGAAGTCGGAGATGAGGTTCTTGCTCTCGGCAGTCCATTGGGATTACAAAATACCGTTACAACGGGAATTATTAGCGGAAATGACCGTGATTTCGATATAGAGCCTTTTCATTATGAGGATGTCTATCAAATCTCTGCGCCGATTGCTCCTGGAAATAGCGGGGGACCATTAATCAATAGTAAAACAGGAGAAGTTCTGGGAGTTAACTCTGCCGGAATGGATGAAGGTTCGATCGGTTTCAGCATCCCTATCATTAATATTGAAAAATTGATAGAAGGCTGGTCGGCCAATCCATTAACAACATTACCTGATATTGCTTTCGGTGATGAAGGGTATGCTTACGAGGATGAGCAGGTATCTAAGGAAGAAGTGGCGGAGTATTTAGTAACGTATTTCTACGAAAATTTAAATTACGGCGATTATGTCACAGCCTATTCTCTCTTAGGAAGCTCATGGCAAACAAAAACTGTTTATGAATCCTTTCGACAAGGCTATCTAAATACAGAAGCTGTTGAGATTGACGACATTACCTCATCCGCATCTGGTGAGAAAGTGACGACGACAGTATTTATAACAGCAGAAGAAAACGACAATGGCGATACAAAGTATAGTAAATATAAAGTCACGTACGAAATCGGCTTAGAAAATGACCAAGTGAAGATCCTATCGGGAGAAGGAAAAGAAATAAAATAAGAATAGCGAGGGGCAGTCCCCCACCACATCAACGCAGCACAGCGCCGGGGGACAGTCCCCCGGCGCTGTGCTGCGTTAAAGCTTACCATATCCCATATCCACTTACCCCAGCGTCAGCAGCTCCTCCAGCTCCCGATCACCCAGCTCGGTAATCCAGCTCTCACTCTGAATAATCTGCTCATTCAGCGACTGCTTCTTCTCGAGCATCGCGTCAATCTTCTCCTCCAGCGTCCCGGTACTAATCAGCTTATGCACATGCACAAACCGATCCTGCCCGATCCGGTACGCCCGGTCCGTCGCCTGATTCTCCACCGCCGGATTCCACCAGCGGTCGTAATGAATCACATGATTCGCCGCCGTCAAATTCAGCCCCGTCCCCCCAGCCTTCAAGCTCAGCAAGAACACCGGAAACTCGCGGTCCTGGAACCGCTCAATCATCACATCGCGCTGCTGCTTCGGCACCGAACCATTCAAAAACGGCACATCAAGACCCAACCGGCCGCGCAACAGCCCGCGAATCATCTCGCCCATCTCAATATACTGCGTGAAAATCAAACAACTCTCACCGCGAGCCACAACAGCATCGACCAGCTCGACCAGCTTCTCCATCTTCGCAGACCGCTCCAAAACCCCACGCGGCTTAACCTCTTTCAAATACAACGCCGGATGATTACACAGCTGCTTCAACCGACCCAACATCTGCAAAATCAAGCCCTTTCGCTCAAACCCCGACAACGACTCAATCTCCGCAAACGTATCCTTCACCAGCTGTTCATACAACGAGGCCTGCTCCGCCGTCAGCGGGCAATACTCCTTCTGCTCCAGCTTATCCGGCAAATTCAACGCCACTTCCTGATCCTTCTTCGTCCGCCGCAGCAAGAACGGCCGAATCAACGCCTGCAGCCGCTCCACCACAGCCTTATCGCCATCCTTCTCAATCGGCGCCACAAACCGCTTCTGAAACTGCGTCAAACCACCCAAATACCCATGATTCGTAAAATCAAAAATCGACCACAGCTCGCTCAACCGATTCTCCATCGGCGTCCCCGTCAGAGCAATATGATGTTGCCCGCGCAGCTTCCGCACCGCCCGCGACTGCTTCGTTGCCGCATTCTTAATATTCTGCGCCTCATCAATCGCAATCGCACTCCACGTCAGCCCCTCAAACTCCTCAAAATCAAGATGAGTCAAGCCATACGACGACAACACAATATCCACCGACTCAGCCCGGGCCCGAAACTCCTCGCCCTTCAACCGGCCAGCCCCATAATGCAAATACACCCGGGTCCCAGGCGCAAACCGCTCAATCTCCTTCTGCCAGTTCCCAAGCACCGACGTCGGACAAATAATCAGCGCCGGCCCAGCTGACCCAGATCCCGCCCCTGCACTTCTTTCTTTTATTAAAAGTAAATAAGATAACAGCTGTACCGTTTTCCCGAGTCCCATATCATCAGCTAGAATTGCCCCGAAACCAGTCTGCCTCAAAAACCATAGCCAGCTCATCCCCAGTTGTTGGTAAGGTCTGAGCTCACCCTTAAACCCAACCGGAACCGGCTCCAACGGAATTTCCTTCACTTCATTGAGCTGGCGCACCATCTGCTTCCATTGCCGGTTCAACTCAATTTGAATCCGCGCAAACGCCTTCGGATTATCGAGCTCATCCTCATCTGAAGCAGCCTCATCTGCCAACAGCTCCTGCTCCAATAAATCACGAACATGAAGCCCCTGCTTATCCGCCTTCTTCATCAAATCCTGAATCTGCCGGATAAACTGCGGATCGAGCTTTATCCAACGCCCGCGCACATACACTAAGCGCCGCTTTTCCTCGACCATCTGCTGAAATTCAGACTCCGACAGCTCCACACCATTCATCGAGAAACGCCAGTCATAATCAAGTAGCGCCTGCAAGCCCACATAAGACGGGCCACGCGTAGATGAACCCTTCACGCGCGCCTTTACCTTCAAATTTGTATTTTTCATCGCCTGCCACCAAGCCGGCAATAATATCTCTACACCTAAAGCGACCAACGTCTCGCTCGCCTCAGTCAAGAACTCCCACGCCTCAAACTCCGTTAGCCTGGACGTGAGCCGTTGAGCACGCCCGCGACCAGCCAGCCACGGAAACAGCCCGACCCAGCGCGCCTCTTCAACGGCAACCTTCCCAAGGAACGGCCGCCACTTCAAAGGAATGCCATCCTCCTCAACAACGCGCATGCCAGTCTCCAAATCAACAGGGTCATCAATTCGCACGACAAAGTCCGCTTCATCCGCCGCTTTCCCGCGCAAAAACACGTTCAAGCTCCATTCCTGGTCTGCCTCAGCAGGCTCCTCCAGCTGCAACCCAATCGTAAACGGTGTCGGGTCATCCTTTAAGCCAATCCACTGCAGCCAAGACTCCTCATCAAAGAAGTGCGCCAACGCCTTCGCCGAAACACCCTGCTCACGCAAATGCGCCAACTTCTCGCCAAACAGCGCCTTCATCGCCTCATTCCGCGCCAAATAAGCATCCAACGCCCCATTAAACCAATCCCCAATAAAATGCAACATGGGGACGGTTCTCGTGTCACCAAAATCTCCTTCCGCCTCATCGACTGACTGTGAACCAAGAACCGCGCCCGCCGCAGCAACATCCGGTGACACGAGAACCGTCCCCCCGTCACCAACACGTTGATCCCAAAACCCCGGACCAAACTCACTTACGACACGCTCAGGCAAGGCCCAGCGAAACGCCGACTCTTCCTCCCAAGCCGAAAAATCCGGAAGCCAATCGCGCTCCATCACCGCTTCATAAATCGCCGGTGCCGCCGCCATACTGGCCTGAGACAAATCGTCCCAATCCCACTCAATAAACCGGTTGAACGGCTCCTTTGCGAACAGCGTCACCAGGTCCCAGCCGTTCAATACAACGCCTTCCTCGCCATCCACAAAGCTGCTTTCCACCATCGTGCCAAAAAAGCTTTCTTCATGGTGGAAAAACAATAATTTTTTCCAGACACTAACAGGCACAATCTCGCCGGTATCCTTCTCTGCTTTTAAAAAATAACGACCAGCATCCAAAGGGAAGAGGTGAATTTTCACATATCTTGATTTAAGCATGGGTCAACTTCCCCCTTATACATTCCTCTTGAAACGCCCGAAGCCGCTTCGTCTGAATTTGGAGCAGCTCGAAAAACCGCTCCCAATCCTCGAGCCGGTCTAATTTTTTATAAATCGTCCGCACCTTCTTCATCATCCGCACTGCTTCACGATAGCCGCCGCGATTTTTCAGTTCAATACTCGCCTGAATCGCCTGATGATAAAGAGGGAGGAGGGCAGCCGGCTCACGCTTTTGCACCTCTTTAATCCGCTCTGAATCCATATAGTGAAGATCGAAGCCGATAAAGGCCTGCAGCTCGATCCATTTTTCAAAAGAACCTTGCTTATATAAAAACGTATCATAGACACGAAAACTGTACGGCAAGCATTGAACTAGCGTCCGCTCAAATAAATCCACACGGTCGAGCACGTCGCAATAAGGTGCAACGAGATCCATCGCCAGTCCGGTAAAATCAACACAAGCATCATAATCGCCAAGGAACTCCAAGTATGGATGCAGCCGCGAAACGAACTGCTCCACAAACGGTCCAACCCGTTTCCATTCCTTTTGCGAGCTCAATACCTCCATCCAGTAAAGCAAGTATGGAACGACCTTTGTCTCAAGCCCTGCCAATGAATCAAGCGCCTGCTCATCATTCCGTGCCAATATATGCTGATGAACCAAACCAAGCAGCAATGGCAAATCGCCATCACAGCGCTCCAGCTCAACATATAGCCGCTGCCGTTCCTCGCCGCGCCACTGCGACTTCTTAAACATCTGACTCCACAGCAGCCGGTACAGGTGAATTCCTTCGTACTCAACGACCTTGTTCACTGCCAGCAAGCCGCGCGCATCATCCTTTAATTTTTCAATAAAACCATCAAACGCAAACGGCATAGAAGAAACCGACAGCCGGATCATTGCCTTCTCAACATCCTCAATCATCGTATGAAAAAGGTTGCGATAATAACGATCCACCATGCTATCCGTGTGGCCAAACTCCTCACTAAGCCCAGCCAGCATCAAAAATGACTGCACCGCGGCAATCAACTCGTACAAATAGCGCCACTCTAACTCAACAGGCGAATCGGCCTTAACCCGCCGCCAATAAACATTAAACAAATCGCCAACGACATAAGGATTGGGCCGTCCTTGCCCATACATGATCGACTCAAAGCTTCCGGAAAAAGTCGCGGTCCAATCCTCATAGTTCGCTTCCAGCTTCTTCGTTGACTTCAACAAATCCCGCGCCGTCTGCATTCCCAATATGGTAGCAGAATTCCGCGCCTTCAAGGGCTGGCGCCAATCCTCAACCCAAGTCGCAACACTGCCAACCTGAGCCAATGCTTGAAAAAACACTGCCATCTGGTGCCGGCAAAATCCCTCTACCGGACAAGAGCATGTGCTTGCCTCAAGATCCTCCAAATCAAGCTTCACATAAACAGGCGTAACATCCTGTACAGAAGCGGACACTTTATCTCCATCAAAGCGCAGCTGATGCACAAGCCCCTGACGAAACAAGAGCAGCCCCTTTTGAACAAGCTTCCCGTGCTCATCATTTTCCGAGCGCAACAGCCCCTTTAAATTACGCGCAGCAGCGTCCAACATCTCCGCTGTATATTCACTAATGGTCGCCACAACAACCAACCCCTTAAAAAACCATATTCTTTTATTATACCAAAAATATGGAGAAAAAACGGCTTGACCCTTGGGTAAAATTAAAGCAGCCAATCAGTGCAAAATTATTGTTTTAAAAAAACATTACCGGCAAAAAAAATCCGCCAGGACCACCCCGGCGGAAACGAAACGCTATTCTTGATATAAATAATAATCCTCTTCCTTTTGACTCTTATATCGGAACATAATCGAAAAGATAAAAATAACCGCAGTCAACACCCAAGTAAACAAGAACGCCATCCCAAGCCCAACGCTAGTACCTAGCGAAGGATTTTCCAGCTCCCCATATACGGTATATAGAACCGGATATGCCATGCAACTATATACAACCAAGAAAGCGGCAAATTTCCCCGCCGTTTTTGTCTCAACCTTCGAATAAACTAACAAAAACCCAAAGAAGAGCATAAGCAATGATAAAACAGTCACCAATAATAAGCTATGCAAAGCAATCTCTCCCTTACTTTTTAAAGTAAATTATTATTTCGACAAAATTTCGAAAATTCCTTCTAAAAATTAAGAATATTTTAAAAATTAACGATAAAAAAACAGCCCAGTCACATATAAACATGAACTAGGCTAGTTGGAAGGTTATCGAATGGCTAAAGTACCCCGCTTGAAATTTTTAGCGGACACAGCAGCCCTTATTTTAATAAATTCTTGCCTTTTTGAAGACTAAGCGGACATGAGATCCCTTATTTTGAAAAAAACAGACCAATAACGATTCAAAATGACATAATAGCGGATCCTATGTCCGCATAGCCTCCCAAACCAACACTTTTCGCCGAAATAACGGAACTGGTGTCCGCAAAAATCACAAATTGGATTCGGTAAAAGCTACCATTCAACAACGATCCCCCCTAAGGCACCACAACAAAAAACTCCTTCCCGTCATTTTGGTCAAAAAAATAGCCCAGTCTCGTGAACTAGGATGTTTCGAAGGTTATAAAATACTAAATATACCCCGTGGAAAATTTTTAGCGGACACAGAAGCCCTTATTTTACTAAATTCTTGCCTTTTTGAAGACTAAGCGGACATGAGATCCCTTATTTTGAAAAAAACAGACCAATAACGCTTCAAAATAGCATAATAGCGGATCCTATGTCCTCATAGCCTCCCAAAACAACACTTTTCGTCGAAATAACGGAACTGATGTCCGCAAAAATCACAATTTGGATTCAGTATAAGCTACCGGTGGGTATAACTTCCCAACAACGATCCACCCTAAGGTACCGCAACAAAAAACTCCTTCCCATTAAACACATTCGGAGCCGCCGTCTCGACCTGCTCAACCCCATTCTTCACAAAATAATTCTTATTCTCCGGATACTCAAGCACCTCACCATCCCTTTCAACCACCAACACCGGATTCGCCGACCGCGCCCCGCGCACCTTCACACCATACCCTTTCCCCTCAAAAAACTCCCGCGCCTCCACATACCGAACGCCACCGTTCAACTCAAACCCTAAATGCCGAGCCACCACCCCGGCAATCTCCGTATTATCAATCAACCCGCCCGGCTTCCCAGGTCCAAAAGCATACAAAAACACATCCTCACCCGTATGCCCATACGTCGTAAACCCAAGCTTCGCCCGCCGACTCAGCATCCGGCTCATCTCTTTCTCCAGACCCTTATCGCCATCCGCGTACTTCAAGCGCCGCCACTCCGCCCCCGACAAGTCCTTTAACCCATACGAAGCCGCAACCTCACGCAAATTCCCACGATCATCCTCCAACGTGGCCAGAGCACCTTCCAACGTCAACTCGGCTTTCTTCAACGGCTTCACAAACAAATCCGCCCCCGAATCCATATACGTTTTATCCGTTGACCTGTTTCCAATCGTCAACCCGCTATTGCCGTGATCCGTAACCGCAATAACCAAAGTGTTGCCATCCTGCTTGGCAAACTCGAGCGCCTTCCCAACCGCCTCGTCAAACCCGAGCACCTCGCTGACCATCCCGACTGGATCATTTTTATGTGCCGCCCAGTCGACCTTGCTTCCTTCTACAAATAGAAAGAACCCGCGATCCTTGCCACTCAAAACGCCAAGCGCCGCTTCCGTCATCTCTGCAAGCGTAGGCTGCCCCGGTGTCAAAAACTCCCGGTCAAAATGATTACTCATTGCATTAGAAGCAAAACTCCCCCAAACCTTGCCAGCCTTTCCACCAACCGCAGCCGCAAGCTCATCCTTATTTTCCACCACCTGATAGCCCTTCCGCTCAACAGCCGCCACAAGATTTTCCTGATCAGTACGAACTCTCCTCAACAATGACCGCTTTCCACCACCCAACACAACATCAAAATTCCCGTACACCTGCTGCTCGGCAATATCATCATAATGATACCGATCGGTAACATGGGACGAGTAACTCGCCGGAGTAGCATTCTGAATCTCAGAAGTCGACACAATCCCAGTCGCCAACCCGGCCCGTTTCGCCGCCTCACTTAAATTGACCACTGGATGGAGGTCTTTTTTCCTCGGTACCATCCCGACCACATGGGCAATCGTTTTATTCCCAGTCGCCAGCGCCGTACCAGCAGCAGGCGAATCAGTAATCGCCGACCGGAGCGAAGCAGTCCGCACCCCGCCAACCAAAATCTCATCCAACGCCAGCGGTCCCCCTTTATACCAACGCGCCAACGTCACCGCACTGGAATTTGTCCCGTCCATCACCATCATAATGACATTCTTGTGAGTTCCGGCTGTCTCTGCTTTAACCCCTTCTTTTGGTAAAAATAAAGCAGTTATCAGCACTGGAATCAGTAAAACTCTCTTAAACGTAACCATAAAAACCTCCTTGAGTAGCTTTGTTATGAAAATCACTAGGTTAAGGTTATGTAAGAAGTATTCATAACAGGGAAACATCAGTCCCAAAAAAATCAATATTAGTTTTAGTAACTTTGGGAAATTTATGTAAAAGGAAGGATACCTTCGGCATCCAACAAGGAAGAAGACAGAAAAAAGACGGGAGTATCACATCCCGCCTGCCAAAAAGTCAAATATTAATAAAACCGCTTAAATCCATCAAAGTGTTTCTGGTAATAAGCATTGTTTACGTCCGTGATCCGAACCCCGTTTGAATCCGCATGAATAAACTGATTTCCGCCTAGATAAATGCCCATATGGGAAATCCCGGTTTTATATGTATTCTCAAAAAATAACAAATCGCCCGGTTGTGGATCCGAAATATAATAGGAGCGATTATAATAGCCTTCCGCAGAAGTTCGCGGGATCGACTTCCCGGATTGGTTGAATACATAGTAAATAAAGCCGCTGCAATCAAAGCCGGCAGGGGTTTTGCCGCCCCAATAATAAGGAGTGCCAACTAGTGATTTAGCCGTATTAAGTAAAGCTTCTACCTGTGATGTTGGTGCCGAAACAGGTGTCGTTGTCACCGGTGTACTCGTTGCCGGAGCATTTATATTACTTGGTTGGGTCGTAACAGGACTGCTTGGCACCGGAGCAGCGATAGTAGTTGGCTTAGTAGAGGACGAATTGGATGTCACCTTTAAGGTCTGTCCGACATAAATTAAATCAGATTGGAGATTATTTAACAATTTGAGATTTGCAACCGTCATGCCGTATTTAAGAGCAATATGGCTTAAAGTATCTCCACTTTTTACAGTGTAAGAAATTGTATTATTGGTTGGAGTTGCGGAACCGGATGGCGCAGAGGCTTGTCCACTTCCAGAAGTACTAGGATTGGAAACCTTGAGGACATTCCCTGGATAAATTAGATAGGTAGATAGATTATTCCAGGCCATTAAATTGGCAAGCGTGATACCATGCTTGCTGGCGATTTTACTTAAAGTATCACCGCTAACAACGGTATAGGTTTTAACAGTAGCAGTCGCTTGATTGGCTGCCGGAGCTTGAACAGGAGCGGGACTTCCGCTGGTTTTAGTTGATAAACTAGGCCCGCTAGTCTGAGAAACTAACAAACTTTGATTAATATAGATGCGGTCGGAGGCTAATTGATTGAGACGCTTAAGCTCATTTACAGTAGTTTGGTATTTTATCGCGATATGTGAGAGTGTGTCGCCCTTTTGGACTATGTATGAACTGGCTGAAGCACTGCCTGCAAATGCTGTAGAAAGGACAGCAATAGTTGCAGCGGATACGATTTTTTTCTTCATTTTCCTCACCGTCCCCATAAATTTTTGTCACTATTAAAAGCTTATCACATGGGCAAAAACCTTTCTATGACAGACATTGTCGATTACTGGAAATCTAAAGTAGTTTCAAAGATTGTCCAAAAATTGTCATAACTAATAACTGGAAATATATTTACAATTAATGGATTTGTTAATAAAATAGAATC
The DNA here is from genome assembly GCF_051233475.1 of Neobacillus terrisolis. NCBI lineage: Bacteria > Bacillati > Bacillota > Bacilli > Caryophanales > Bacillaceae > Neobacillus > Neobacillus terrisolis. Next base: position 208,400 of record NZ_JBKFGH010000013.1, read on the forward strand.
TATGGATTAAGGGAGGCAGAAGTAATGGAGCAAAACATTCAAGAAGGATCAATGAACCAAATAACCTTTCAAGATCTCATTATGCGAGCTTACGAACGTGGTGAGTCTGATCGTGAAATCACAGTGGGAAAACTGCTGGAGGATATTATTGGAGATTTGAAAAATATTATATCGAAATAGATTAACTTATTTAGTATAAAAAAATTGGCATAGAAAAGCTGAAAGACAAGTCCTTGCGTAGCCAAAAGTGTACTCGATTTAATATAATTCCTCTTATTTTTCCCCCTCATAAAGTATGACCCTAGTTTTTTTATCGATACTATAATTTCCTTTTGGTCACTTTGTTTTATTGAGTGCCCTTTTTTATTGTCCATTTATTACCACTTTACACTGCCTAATCTCCTAAAATAAGCTAATAAGAACCTACACAAATAAAATTATTTCATAATGTCACAGTCAATATAGTATAAAAAATGATAAGTTTTTACAAAAAATTTAAAAAATTAACAAAAAACTGTGATATAATTCACTTTGTTCTGGAAAATTATTTACATCGGAGGAAGAAATGGAAGACGCAATTAGCATAAAAGAAATATTTCAAACATTACGTAAAAGACTAATTTTAATTGTGGTCATAACGATAACAGCAGTATTTGTCAGTGGAGTCATCAGTTATTTTTATTTAACACCTATCTATCAAGCGTCGACTCAGCTGCTAGTTAATCAATCAAAAGATGAAACGACAGTATATAGTCCAAACGAGGTTCAAACGAACCTGCAGTTAATTAATACATATAATGTGATCATTAAAAGCCCGGCCATTTTGGAGCTTGTAATCAAAGAATTGGATTTAGATATGACTTCGTCACAGTTGAATGGAAAGATTACGGTTCAAAGTGAAAAGGATTCTCAAGTGGTCAATATATCCGTACAGGATGCCAATCCTGTAGTGGCTGTTAAAATGGCTAATAAAATTGCCGAAGTATTTAAAAACGAAATTGTAAAAATTATGAATGTAAATAATGTAAGTATTTTAGCCAAAGCAACGATCGCTGAACATCCTGTCCCAATCAAGCCAAATCCTCCATTAAACATTGCAATAGCACTTGTGATTGGACTTATGCTTGGAGTGGGAGTAACGTTCCTGCTTGAATACTTGGATAATACAGTAAAAAGCGAACAGGATATTGAAAAACGATTAGATATTCCGGTTTTAGGGGTAATATCAACTATTGGTGATAACGACAGTAGTGGACAAACAAATTCAGTAAAGCGCGGTTAAAAAGAAAGAGGCGAGAAAATTGTTTTTTAGTAAGAAAGGAAAAAGTAACAAACAAGTTAGCCATAAACGGAGTCTTATTACGAAGCTAAGTCCTAAATCCTCTATTTCTGAGCAATATCGGACCATTCGAACGAACATTCAATTCTCATCCGTTGATCAGGACATAAAATCCATTTTGGTCACTTCAACTGACCCTTCCGAAGGAAAGTCAACCACAGTCGCTAATCTAGCGATTACCTTTGCACAGCAAGGAAAGAAAGTCTTGATTGTGGATGCTGATTTGCGAAAACCAACCGTTCATTTTACATTCCAGGTTCAAAATGTTTATGGATTAACAACTGTGCTAACACGGCTTAAGTCATTAAAGGAAGCAATCTCCTCAACAGATATCGACAATCTAGATGTATTAACGAGCGGACCGATTCCACCCAATCCAGCTGAGTTATTGGCATCGAATGCGATGGTTGAATTTCTAGCACAAGTAGAGGAAGGATATGATTTAGTCCTGTTTGATTCACCGCCAATACTTGCAGTTGCTGATGCGCAAATCCTCGCGAATCTTTGCGAAGGCAATATACTGGTCATTGCAAGTGGTAAAACGGAGATCGACAAGGTAGAAAAGGCAAAAGAACTGCTTTCTGCAGCAAAAGGAAAGCTTCTTGGTGCGGTGTTAAATAATAAGAAAATGGAAAAATCGAATTACCACTATTATTACGGCAGCAAATAGGACAAAGTTCGACTTTTTCCACCCCTTTACCGGTAAATCCGACAATGCTACGATGGTTACTATGCATTGGGAAATAGGCTAATATTTTTTATTTTTAAAAAATATTATTTTATAAAATATACAAACGTTCACGTAAAGTTCAAATTAAATAGAATTTAATTCCAAAACCGTAAATTCTCTTCCTTTTAATAAAAAAATATTATTTAATTATAGAAGAAACGTTGGAAAATGAGAAAAAGTCCACCGCTAGAATACCAATAATTAATATATAATGATTTAATAGAATAATATTTTTATATTAAATAACGGAGGATGACATGGAAGAGACGATCAGCTTGAAAGAGTTACTTCAAACGTTACGGAAAAGACTTCGCTTAATTGTGTTCATCACGATTACTGCTGTTCTTGTAAGTGGAATTATTAGCTATTTTTTCTTAACACCTATATATCAAGCTTCTACACAATTATTAGTCAATCAACAAAACAGTGACGAGACTGTTTTTGACGAGGTTCAAGCAAACCTTCAGCTTATTAATACATATAACGTGATTATAAAAAGCCCTGCGATATTAGATCTTGTTGTAAATGAGCTAGATCTTAATATGTCTACTGCTACACTTAATTCAAAGATTACTGTGCAAAATGAAAAAAACTCCCAGGTGGTTAATATTGTGGTTCAGGATGAAAGCCAGGCAATGGCTGCTGATATCGCGAATAAAGTTGCCTCTGTGTTTAAAAAAGAAATCGTAAATATCATGAGTATAGATAATGTTACTATTCTTGCAAAAGCAACAGTAGCGGACCATCCTTCACCAATCAGACCTAATCCGCAATTAAATATTGCGATTGCGCTTGTTGTAGGTTTAATGGCAGGTGTAGGAGCGGCATTTCTACTAGAATATTTTGATAACACGATTAAAACGGAGCAGGATATTGAAAAAATTCTAGGCTTATCTGTATTAGGTGTCATTACAACCATGGAAGAAACGGATTTAAAAAAGAAAGATGTCGTTCACGTTCGTAATTCTAGAGTAAGGAGTGAGTCAATTGGTTCTTAGAAGAAAACAGAATCTCGTAAAGAATAGTAAACACCGAACCTTGATCACAAAATTCAATCCGAAATCACCTATTTCGGAACAATATCGGACACTCCGTACAAATATTCAATTTACAGAAATTGACCAAGATATTCGATCAATTATGGTGACCTCGGCAGGCCCTGGAGAAGGGAAATCAACAACGATTGCTAATTTGGCCGTCGTATTTGCTCAACAAGGTAAAAGAGTCTTGCTGGTTGATGCTGATTTAAGAAAGCCGACAGTACACTATACGTTTAAAGCATCCAATCTTTATGGATTAACAAATGTATTATCTAAATCAAAGACTTTGGATGAAGTCACTATTAAGACCGATGTGGAAAATTTAGATGTAGTTACGAGCGGACCGATTCCGCCCAATCCAGCAGAGCTGCTATCGTCGAGAGCGATGGTGAATTTCCTCAACACAGTAGAGGACCAATATGATGTTATTTTATTTGATGCCCCACCAGTTTTGGCTGTTACAGATGCCCAAATCCTTGCGAATCTTTGTCAAGGGAGCCTGCTTGTCATTTCAAGTGGGATAGCGGAAATTGAAATGGTGGTTAAGGCAAAGGAATTACTTACTGGAGCAAAAGGAAAGCTTCTTGGGGCAGTGTTGAATAATAAGCAAATGGAAAAGTCCAATTACTACTATTATTATGGAACGAAATAATTCTCTTTGTTAAAATCAAACTCTTGTAAAAATTATAAAAAATTAGCAGTTAGGAGGGTTCGTGATGATTGATATCCACTGTCATATTTTGCCTGGATTAGATGACGGGGCACAAACAATTGAGGATAGTCTCGATATGGCAAAAGAAGCAGTAAAACAAAGAATTCACACAATTATCGCGACCCCGCACCATCAAAATGGCAAATATACAAATTGCAAGCAAGACATTCTCTTAGAAGTGGCCAAACTCAACCAGGTAATACAAACAAACAATATCCCCCTCCAAATACTTCCCGGTCAGGAAATTAGGATCAATGGAGATATAATCGCAGATTACCAAAACAATGAAATCCTAACCCTTAATCAATCTAATTTTCTCTTTATTGAATTACCTTCCGGGCATGTACCAAGATATACCGGACAGCTATTATTTGATCTTCAGCTAAAGGGGTTAATTCCTATAATTGTTCACCCGGAGCGAAATCGACAATTACTGGAGAACCCGGATCTATTATATCAATTTGTAGAGCGGGGAACGCTCACCCAGATAACGGCGGCGAGTGTGACGGGTGCATTTGGCAATAAAATTAAGGAATTTTCCGCTCGATTGATCGAGGCAAACTTAACTCACTTTATCGCATCTGATGCTCATAATATTCATAACCGTGGCTTTAAGATGGAGGAAGCCTTGGATTTAATTGAGAAAAGATATGGAATCGATACCTTCTATATGTTTACCGAAAATGCAGCGCATTTGGTAGACGGTAATAACATCTATGCTGAACCTCCAACACAAATAAAAAGAAAGAAATTTTTAGGTGTTTTTTAACATTATCAATATTACTAATTCTAATATTCAAGTTTTGTCAGAATACTTACTGACCGGCGAGGCTTCCTGCCCGATATCCACGGAAGCACTCGGTCATGCTGTGGGAGTCATAAATGGTCACCTTAGACGCAAGTCGTCAAGAGCATGATGTGAGGCTGGGTTCGATGCCCAATAATAATAGTAGTTAATAAAAAATAAAAATAGGAATACGCTTAAATAAATATCTAATGATAGAACGTGTTTTGACGTGGGTTATCATTAGATATTTATTTGTTTACGTGATGATTAAAATTTATATCTATACATAAATATTCTTTGGTTGATCTTCTTATTTGGGGGTCTTTAAGAAAAAAGAAAGGAGAGGATCTTATTGGCTTATCGGACAAGGGTAACCGTTTTAGCGTTACTAGATTCAAGCATTGTTCTTACCGCGATTTATATAAGTTTTTTAACTTTGCATCCTGATCTATCAATCTTTAAAATGCCGACTCTACTATTAACTTCGATTACTTTATTACTTAGCCATCATTTATTTGCATTCATTTATAAGTTATATAACAAGGCTTGGGAGTATGCGAGTGTTGGAGAAGTGAAATCTATTGTAAAGGCCGTAACGTTTTCGATTGGAACCACCATGGCGATGCAGTTAATTGTCTTTTATGATGTTTATTTCCGAGCGTTAATGATTGCCTGGATGCTGCATGTTATCTTAATCGGGGGTTCACGGTTTTCGTGGAGAATTTTTCGCGATCGTTACATAGTATCACAAAAACAAATGAAACGGACATTAATCATTGGTGCTGGAGCAGCAGGGACAATGGTCGCTCGTCAGCTATTAAACAATCATGATACTGAGCTTAAACCAGTGGCATTTATTGATGATGATCCGAAGAAATACAAATTAGATATACTCGGTCTTCCTGTAGTTGGGAACGTAAAACATATTGCAAAAACAGTGGAGACGCTACAGATTGATAAGATTGTCATTGCGATTCCATCTTTAAGCAGAAAAGAATTGAAACGGGTCTATGATGAGTGTGCGAAAACAACCGCAAAGACGCAAATCATGCCGATGATTGAGGATATTATGCTTGGGAAAGTATCAGTCAACCATTTCCGTGATGTTCAGGTAGAGGATTTGCTCGGCCGTGAGCCGGTTGAATTGGATATAGCTGGTATTTCGGAGTATGTAAGTGGAAAAACGGTACTTGTTACTGGTGCTGGTGGATCAATAGGTTCGGAAATTTGCCGGCAGATTTGTAAGTTTTCCCCTAGCAAACTCGTGCTTGTTGGCCATGGGGAAAATAGTATTTATGGAATCGATATGGAATTGAGAAATACATATTCAGGTTTGATTGAGATTGTCCCGGTTATTGGAGATGTTCAGGACCGCGAGCGGATGTTTGAGGTAATGGAGACACACCGACCTTATGTTGTGTACCATGCGGCCGCTCATAAGCATGTACCATTGATGGAATATAATCCCCGAGAAGCGGTGAAAAACAATGTGTTTGGGACAAAGAATGCCGCGGATGCAGCTGATATGTTCGGTGTTAGTACATTCGTGATGATTTCAACAGATAAGGCGGTTAATCCGACGAATGTTATGGGCTCGACAAAGCGAATTGCGGAGATGGTTATTCAGCAGTTGGACCGGGTTAGCAAAACTAAATTTGTGGCTGTACGTTTTGGTAATGTGCTTGGAAGCCGTGGAAGTGTTATACCGTTGTTTAAGCAGCAGATTCAAGCGGGCGGTCCAGTTACGGTAACCCATGAGGAAATGACCAGGTATTTTATGACAATCCCAGAAGCATCTCGTTTAGTTATCCAGGCAGGGTCACTTGCGCGTGGTGGAGAGATTTTTGTATTAGATATGGGAGAACCAGTTAAGATTGTTGATTTGGCGCGGAATTTAATAACCCTTTCGGGTTATTCGGTAGATGAAATTGGGATTGAGTTTTCAGGACTTCGTCCTGGAGAGAAGATGTACGAAGAACTCCTTAATGAAAAGGAAATTCATCCAGAGCCGGTTTTTCCGAAGATTTTTATTGGGAAAGCTGTATTGGAGCAGGAGGATGAGGTGGAGTATTTGCTGAGACATTTTGAGAGCTTTACTCCTGATGAGGTAAGTGGGTTTGTGATTAATTTGGCGAATCGGCGCGGGAATCGGATTTATTCGCTTGTAGGTAATCAGTAGAGAAGTAGTTGCGGATTCTTTGTGAAGTTTTGGTGAAGAGGGCTGCCCTTTCGAGTTAGATTATTGTTTGATTTAGTATTTTGATAGTGTGGAAGGGAAACCTTTGGGTTTTAATGCTAGTTTGGAGGGATTTTGGTGAAGAAGGTGCGGAAGGCGATTATTCCGGCGGCGGGGTTAGGAACGAGATTTTTACCAGCAACAAAGGCGATGCCAAAAGAGATGCTGCCGATTGTGGATAAGCCAACGATTCAATATATCGTTGAAGAAGCAATCGCTTCTGGTATTGAGGATATTATTATTGTAACCGGAAAAGGGAAGCGATCGATTGAGGATCATTTTGATTTTGCGCCTGAGCTTGAGCAGAATTTGATGGAGAAAGGGAAGTTTGAGCTGCTCGATAAGGTTCGTTATTCTACTAATCTTGCAGATATCCATTATATTCGCCAAAAGGAGCCTAAAGGTTTAGGTCATGCGGTGTGGTGTGCTCGGAATTTTATTGGTGATGAGCCGTTTGCGGTGTTACTTGGTGATGATATCGTCCAGAGTGATACGCCTTGTCTAAGACAGCTGATTAATCAGTATGAACAGACGTATTCTTCGGTGATTGGCGTTCAGACGGTGCCAGACCATGAGACGAATCGCTATGGGATTGTTGAACCTTCGGTTCAAGAGGGGCGGCGGTATCAGGTTGAAAACTTTGTTGAGAAGCCTGCCCAAGGGACTGCACCTTCAAATTTAGCGATTATGGGTCGATATGTGTTGACGCCTGAGATTTTTCTGTTTTTGGAGCAGCAAGAGACAGGGGCTGGCGGTGAGATTCAGTTAACTGATGCGATTCAAAAGTTGAATCAGATTCAGCGGGTGTTTGCTTATAACTTTGAGGGCAAGCGATATGATGTTGGCGAGAAGTTTGGGTTTGTGAAGACAACGGTGGAGTTTGCCCTGCAAGATCATAGTTTAAGATCGGAGTTGCTTGCTTATCTTGAGGGTGTTTTGGCGATGAGTAAGGTTAAATAGGTTGTTAAATATAGGCTCCTTTTTGTACGGATTGTTTTTCGTAGGAAAGGGGCTAATGTATTTGTTGAATGTGGCATTTGGTGAAATCCCTACAGAAAAAATATTCAGTAGTTAAGTTATTTTGCCGATGGAGGGGATTAGGATGACGGTTGTCGCAAAAGAAAGTGATAATGCGGGGTTTAGTTTAATAGAGGTTTTGGTGTAGTTTCAATTTTGGCAATTTTTGCTTCGATTGCTGTAATAGGGATTAGTGTAAAATTTAAAATGCTGATTTAGCAGGTCTTTCGGGCTTGTTTGAATGTTTGATTGGAACTGACTATCATAGTTAGATTGAACGCTAGAAACCTTTCGGGATAAGGGATTTAGGCGTTTTTAGCGAAATTTATAGATTTATTGAATGGTTTATATAATTATGAAGAAACTCGGTAAAGCTTGTTAAAGAAGTGAATATCTATTTAAGTATTTGATTGTTAGATTGAATAGATATTATGAAGTGGCTATTGAAAGAGATGAGGTTGAGTGGGTTAGTAGTTACTTGGAAAGGAAGACTCATAGATTCCAATTAAGTCCTAATTTACTAAATAATTAATCAAGGAGTGTTACAGGAATGTATTTGAAGATAAAAAGATTGATAGATATCATTCTTTCTTTGATAGGGCTGATTTTGCTATCCCTTATTATTTTTATTCTAATTATAGCAATCAAGCTGGATTCAAGGGGACCAGTTTTGTTTAAGCAGAAGAGGGTTGGAATTAACAAGTCTCATTTTAATATTTTAAAGTTCCGTACAATGAAAATAGATACGCCTAAAGACACTCCTACTCATCTATTGGAAAACCCAGATCATTATATTACGAGGGTGGGTAAATTCTTGAGAAAAACCTCTCTTGATGAGCTTCCGCAGATTTGGAATATTTTTGTTGGACAAATGAGTATTATTGGTCCCCGGCCGGCACTTTGGAATCAGTATGATTTGATTGCTGAACGAGATAAATACGGTGCGAATGATGTACCACCTGGGTTAACTGGATGGGCACAGATCAATGGAAGAGATGAACTGCCTATTGAGGTGAAGGCTAAGTTGGATGGGGAGTATGTTGAAAAGATTAGTTTATGGATGGATTTTAAGTGTTTCTTCTTGACCATCGTTAGTGTTTTAAAGAGTGATGGGGTTGTTGAAGGCAAGACAGGAAGCAAAGGAATAGTAAAATAAAGAGCCCTTTTAAGATGAAAAAATATTATTTGAAATAAAAATAATATAGGGAAATGGCTTGGATAATGAATGGAGTGTTTTTTTAAAAGAATATATTGTAATTTGTATAAAATATTGCGAGAAATATGCGAATTAAATATTCCCTAGATTATTTATGCATTACTGAAAAGGAGAAAGAAGTGTTATGAATATAAATAAAAAAAGAATGAACGGGTTTAAGAGAATATGTAAAAGTGTTATTAATTTAAAAATTCTTAATTTTATATTCATTAAAATAGACCTTATATATTCAAGCTCTACAAAAAATATGCTTGGCAAACAACAAAAGCTACTAAACAAAATTCTTCGCTATGCAAATAAACATTGTGAATATTATAAGGGAATAATGTTAAATAATCCCAAGCAAGCCGTTTTGGAAGAATACCCCTTTTTAACTAAACAGATTATTCGTGGAAATTATGAAAAATTGATTTCGAATCAACGGAGCCGAATGATCTTTTGGGAGTCTTATACTGGTGGAAGTACAGGAGAACCTTTGAAATTTTTAAATCAATGTAGTGTGGATGGCCAGTTCCAAGCGAAATTTTGGAGACGAATGGGTTATAAAAAAGGTGATATTATTCTTGCGATGGATGGAACAAAAATAGATAAAGATATAATTGAAAAAGGTATATACTGGGTTCAAAAGTCTAATAAGCAATTACCTTATGGAGGATATGCTTTATCGTCTCTATACTTGAACAAAAATAATATACAATCTTATATTGATTATATATGTAAATTGCAGCCCAGTTTTATAAGGGGGTATCCTTCATTTATTTATACAATTGCAATGTACATTATTGAACATAAGATCAAGCTGGATTTTAATATTAAAGGAATACAATTAACCGCTGAGTCAAGCTTTGAGTATCAACACGAAATTATGAGAAAGGCATTTAATACAAAAATTTTTATGCAGTATGGTCATACAGAATGTTGTGTATTCGGATATACTTATGATGAATCATTACGGTACAGGATAGAACCTTTATATGGTTACATAGAAATAATAAAGGACAATGAGGAACCTGCAAAACCTGGGGAGATTGGAGAAGTTGTAGTAACAACACTCCATAATTATATCATGCCACTAATAAGATATCGTACGGGTGACTATGCTATTTTTGGAGGAAAAGACAAGAATGGTATTATACTTGATTCCGTTTTGGGAAGAACACAAGATTATATCTATAGTGTCAATGAAGAAAAAGTGTTATTAACTGCTTTGATTTTTGCCCAACACTTTAAAGCTTTGGGGAATATTGAACGCTGGCAAATTGAACAGTTTGAGTATGGTAAAGTTGTTATGCATATTATACCTACTAATAATTATTCTTCATCAGATGAGAATGAGATACGTCAATTGTTTTGGGAAAAAGGACATGTTGAATGTGTTTTTAACTATGTTGATGCTATTCCAACGACAATGAGGGGTAAATCAATGATGTTGGTCCAGCATCTTTAAAGACGTTAATGAGCTCTTCCTTTTAAATGCTAAATGAAAATCAATAGGAAAGCAACGGATACATCTGGTGGATTCTAAAAGTGAACTAGTGTATCGAAAAAAATAAAAAAATACAAAGTGATTATTTTTTTATAAGGGAAACAATTGAACCTGTCGTTTCCCTCTTATTTTTCATAAACACCTTCAACTACAGGAAATAGTTCCTCAGCAATTTTTAAATGTTATTCTGCCATTAGCAAACTTTTCTTTAAAATAATAATATTCTAGTTTAGTAGGCACCGACGTAAACAATTGAAGTTCTAGCAGCGGGAGAGATTTTATTAATGAAAATATTATATATTACAGCTGAAGGTTTTGACACTCCAAACCCAAATAATCAAATGGCTGAAGTAATGATCCGAGATTTTATTAATAATGGACATCAAGTTCATTTGATTCAAAGTCGAAGAAAAAGGGTAAATCCTGATATCCCTTCATCTTTGCAAGGTTTAAAAGGATTTACAAGTGATATAGTTGAACGAAAAGTTGTTGACAAAAAAAGTTTTATAAAGAGATATCTAAATGATGTGAGATATGCTTTTTTATCAATGCAGCACTGGAATAAAGTCAAAGATGCCGATGTAATATACCTACAGTCAAATCCAACAATTTTAATTCATATGTTACTGTTGAAGTTATTTAAAAATTTACCAATTGTGTATTCGATTTATGATGTTTTTCCAGGGCACGCTTATGATATAGGTGTAGTAAAGAGTAAATTTTTGTATAATATTCTTCGGATTTTCCAGAAGCCATGCTATAAATTGGCTTCTGAGATAATAGTATTATCGGAAGATATGAAAAAAATTGTTATTGAACAGGGGGCATCTGCAGAGCACGTGCATGTTGTACCTGCTTGGTACGATGTTAATACTGCGCAAGAAATTCCTAAACATAAAAATAGGTTTATTGAAAAATACTCTATTAATCAGAAAAAATTTTATGTGCAGTTTGCTGGAACTATAGGATATGTATTTAATTATAAAACAGTGCTGGAGCTTGCTAAGAAATTAAAGGACATACCGGATATTGTAATTCAGATTATAGGTGATGGGAACGTAAAAGAACAATTTATTAACGAAGCGGAAGAAGAAGGACTTGACAATATTAATTTTTATCCATTGCAGCCAGTTGAAATGGTTGCCGATGTATATAGTTCCTGTGATGTCTGCTTAATTCCACTAATAAAAGGGGTTATCGGTAATGGTGTCCCAAGTAAGGTTCCCATTTTAATGGCTTGTCGTCGAGTAATTATTAGCTCGGTAGAAAATGATTCATCATACGCCAAACTATTTAATGAGAACGATATGGGTATTGCTGTTGAAATTGATAATGTTGATGATCTTGCAGAAGCTATACTCCAAATTTACAATTCCCCTGATATAGCTAATAGAATGGCCAATAATGCCTTTAAGTTTGCAAAAGAGTTTTACTCCAGTACCGCTAATGTCAAAAAGCTGATAGGTGTTTTTGAAAAGGTGAACAGAAAATGAAAATACTTGTAATGGGATTTACAAAAATTAAATATATGCCTTATATGAATTTCTATATTGAGAATATAGATTGTGAAGAAAATGAGGTCCATTTGATTTATTGGAATAGAGATTGTAAAAATGAATCGAAGCCTTCTGGAAAGATAATCTACCATGAATTATCTTTATATCAGGAAGATGATGTAAAAAAATACAAAAAAATACTTAACTTTTACCGGTATAGACATTTTGTTCTAAATGTTCTGAAAGAAGAACGATTTGATTTAGTCATTGTTTTACATTCTATCCCAGGAGTTCTTATATGTGATTACCTTACGAGGGCTTACAAAGGGAAGTATATACTTGATTATCGTGATTATACTTATGAGTTTGTTACGTTATATAAGAGGATTATCAATAAATTGGTGAACAACTCACACTCAACTTTTGTTAGTAGTAATGCCTTTAGAGAAATTTTACCTATTTCCGACAAAATATTTACTTCACACAATCTACTAGTGGATTCTTTGAATCATAGGAATGCCTTTGCTGTCAGAGATTTACCTATTAGAATATCCTTTTGGGGATTTATACGGCATGAGGAAATAAATAGAGAAATAATAAAAAAATTAGCGAATGACAGACGGTTTGAACTCCATTTTTATGGAAGAGAGCAAACAGTGGCGATTAATCTTAAAAATTATGCTGGTGAAATAGAAGCAAAAAATGTTTTCTTTCATGGAGAATATAAACCAAATGATAGATATGAATTTGCTAAGTCAACATCTATAATTCATAACTTATACGATAATGAAGTAAAACAAATGGCAGTAGCAATGGCTAACAAATACTACGATGGAATTATTTTTCGAATTCCACAAGTATGTAACCTTGGGTCTTATATGGGTGAGGAGGTTACAAGAGCTGGTGTTGGGTTAGCTTGTGATCCATATTCTGATAGGTTTGCCGATAAAATTTTTGAGTATTACACCAACTTGGATTCGGTAAAATTCACCAAAAATTGTGATATGGAATTAAATCGTGTGATGGATGAGTATAATGCGGGAATTACTGTAATTAAAAAAGCTACTTTTGATCAGGTTAACAAAAATGAAATTAATATGAATTTACATTAGTTTGTTATGTAATTTTAGTAAACACATTCTACTGTAAAGGAGGATTAGCAGTATGAAAAAAGGGAATAATTCTCACCGGTTATTGTATATTTCTAGTTTAATCGATGCTTCAACTTATAAGATGCTTTTTACGCAGAAAGAAAAACCAATGCACGCAGCAAATAAATATCACACTCTTCTTTGTCAAGGTTTGGCGGAAAATGGGATGGATGTTCGAGTATATTCATCACTTCCTATCAACCGTTCCAATTGTTTGAAGAGATTTATACGTGTTCCTGATAAAAAAGATAGTGGCGTTACAACGCATTATATTCCAGTAATTAATTTTCCTATAATTCGACATGCTATGGTATTTATAAAATGTTTTTTTGCGGCGCTTACCGCCCCAAGAGGAACAAATGTAATTTACGATGTTCTTGTTGTTTCTGCAGCATGGGGTGCGGCATTAGGTGCTTCATTACGGCGACTAACAAAGGTGGGAATCGTAACAGACTTACCAGAATTCATGCAAATATCTTCAAATAGAACAATGCTGAAGATAAATAATAGACTTCTCAAAAAATGTGATGGCTATGTTTTTCTTACTGCTCAGATGAATGAAAAGGTTAATGTGAAAAAAAAACCGTTTATTGTTCTTGAAGGACATGTCGATAGTAAAATGAGAGAACGGAATCACTCTCCGTTCGGCAACCTCAAAAAAAGGATAATTATTTATGCTGGGCTACTTCATGAGAAATATGGAATCGCCAATTTATGTAATGCTTTTATAAAATGTTCAAAAAGTAATGAGGAATTACATTTATTTGGTGATGGAGATTATGTTTCTAAAATTCATGAACTTTGTCTGTTACACGATAATATTAAATATTTTGGGAACCAGCCAAATAAGGTGGTTGTTGAAAATGAGCTCAATGCAGTATTACTTGTCAATCCCAGACCATCATACGGTGAATTCACTAAGTATTCATTTCCATCTAAGACATTGGAATATATGGTATCTGGTACACCCGTATTAATGACAAAACTTCCAGGTGTTCCAAATGAATATGCCGAGTACGTATATATTGTAGATGATGATACTGAAGGTGGATTAGCTAAGGAAATGAGGAGAGTTCTTGATAAGGACAACGAGGAACTCGAACGTTTCGGTAAGGAAGCAAAGAATTACGCACTCAATAAGAAAAATAATATTATTCAGGCAAAAAGATTACTAAAATTTATTTTTTCATTTAAAAAATGATTTATTAAAATAACCAATATTGCCCTATTGTTAAAAAATTCTGAAGGAGAGCGATCTTATGAACATACTGTGGTTATGTAATAAAGCCTTGCCAGGAATAAGTGAGAAGTTAGGCCTTAAAGATAATAATAGTGGTGGTTGGCTTAATGGTGCTTATGAGGGCTTAAAAAATAGAACGGATATTAATTTAGCTATATGCTTTCCTTCTGAAATCCCTGAAGAGCTAGTAATTGGAGAATATGACTTACTAAAATATTATGCTTTCAAACAATCAAAAAAGCCAATCTATAACTATGACCCAAACTATGAAAGTATCTTTAGAAAAGTTATAAATAATTTTAAACCTGACATTGTTCACATATGGGGAACGGAATATTCTCATTCGCTTGCAATGGTCAGAGCCTTTGGAAATTCTCAACGGACTGTAATTAGCATACAAGGACTTTGTAGTGTTTACGAAAAGCATTATTATGCAGGACTGCCTCAAAATATCGTAAATAGATTTACTTTCCGAGATTTAGTCAGAAGCGATAATATTCGTAGACAAAGAACTAAATTTAAAAAGAGAGGCTTGTTTGAAGAAGAAGCTTTAAGATGTGTTAATTATGTAATTGGGCGAACAGATTGGGACAAAGCTTGTACTGAGCAGATAAATCCAAATGTTAATTATTTATTCTGTAATGAAACCCTACGTAATTATTTTTATCAACATAAATGGAATATTGATAACTGTGAGAGGCACTCAATATTTGTTAGCCAATCAAATTATCCCATAAAAGGGTTTCACAAATTAATTGAGGCGATGCCAGGTATAATTAGGCGTTTTCCAGATACAAAAATATATACCACTTCAAAGGATATTAGGAAAATACCTTTCTATAAGTTAGATACATATAATAAATACCTAATTTCTCTGATCAAAAAATATGAACTAGATCAGAGTATTGTTTTCCTTGGAAATTTAAATGAACATGAAATGGGGGAAAGATATATCCGTTCTCATGTATTTGTTTCCGCATCATCTATAGAAAATTCGCCCAATTCGGTAGGTGAAGCAATGCTTTTGGGTGTTCCTACTGTTTCATCTGATGTTGGCGGAGTTAAAAACCTAATTCTTCATGGGAAAGACGGTCTAATTTTTCCAGAAGACGAATCTTACATGTTAACACATTATGTATGTAAAATATTTGATGATGATAAATTAGCAACATTTCTGTCAAACAATGCAAAAAATAATGCTAAAGCTATTTATGATAAAGAAACAAATGCAGCGACTCTTAATAGTATTTATAATCAAATATTTTTTACTTTTGAAGGAGAGAATGTATGACGGCACCTGTAATTCTTTTTGTTTATAATCGATTGGATCACGTTAGGAAAACAATTGAAGCCTTAGCTATAAACACATTAGCTAAAGATAGTGAACTATTTATTTTTTCCGATGGTCCTAAAAATGAGGAAACTATAGAAGGTGTACTTGAAGTTAGAAGATATATTAATTCAGATTTTGTACGAAATTCATTTGCGAGGGTAATAATAGAAGAGTCTAAACATAATATGGGGCTTGCAAACTCTATTATTAATGGTGTTACCAAGGTGATAGAAAAATATGGGCGTGTTATTGTTATTGAGGACGATAATGTTAGCTCACCAGATTTCCTTTCTTATATGAATGAGTGTCTCGAATTTTATAAAGAAGATGAAAGAATATGGTCAATAGGAGGATTTAGTTTCATAAAGCATTTTCCGAAAGATTATAATCAGGATGTTTATCTTATAGGAAGAACTTGTAGCTATGCGTGGGCTACCTGGAAAGATAGGTGGTCTAAAGTAGATTGGAATGTAACAGATTACTATAGTAATTTCCGTTTCAACTTTAAACGTAGGTTTAAGTTTAATAGACACGGAAATGATCGAGCTAGTATGCTCGATGCACAAATGTATCATCAAATTGATTCATGGGCGATACGTTTTTGTTATGCAGAATTTGTGAATAATATGTTCACTGTTTATCCTCGCGTTTCTAAAATATCCAATATAGGTCATGATGGAAGCGGCACACACTTTAATAGAGTGTCATTATCTTCAATCAAAAATGATCCTTTTAATGTACAAATTGATGGTCAAACTCACAAGTGTAGTTTATCTCACAATGTAATGCCAGACAAAAGAATTATCAGGGATTTTGCAAATAGTTTTAATGAATCAAGATGGAGATTACTACGAAGATACATCGGCTCAATTATTCGTTTCGGGACCTAAAATACTGTCATTTAAGAAACGTAATATGTGTTAATTATAATAGAAATGAGTAATGTAAATGGAACATGTAAAAAACTTAAATAATCTCTCTAATTTTATGCAAGACAAAACTAAAAAAGATCAATATTGGTATAATCTACTGGTAGTAGCTGCCTTTTCATATAATTCTATACTTCGTTATTTTATAGAGGTTTTTGAACGGATACCATTCATAAATTATTTTAGTGGGTTTGTAGTTCCTATAATGTATATTTTTTTAATTGCAATGTGCTTGAAAGGGATATTAAGCTTTGTACGACTTCGTGACATACTCTTTATTTTTGTTTTTATAATACTTTTATTATTAACTTGGCTTATTAGGCCTGAAAACGGGATCTATATTCGTGAATTTTTACCAGAAATTTTGTTATTTTATTTACCATTTTATTTTTTGGGATTATCTTTTATTACAAATAAAAGCATGATTAATTGGCTATATCGTGTGTCTTTGGTAGCTTTAATGATTAATTGGGCATATCTTGCATATTATTATTCAACGGGCAGAGTTTTTCATATTGACAGTATGTATGAATCTTATACTATGTTGTTACATGTTATGATAATTGTTTGGCTTACGTTGAGAAAGCTAACAATAACGAAATTGATGTTTTCTGTCGCTGGTTTTTTATATCTTTTATCGATGGGGACCAGAGGTCCAATTGTTATTTTACTCTCTTTTATAGTTATATATATAATTTTCAAGACAGCAAGAAATATAAAAATAAAAATCTTATTTTTTATATTATTTATTGTTTTATCGTATATATTTTTATTTACTAATGTAATAACAGAAATAGTTAAATGGATCAGTACAATCATTGAATCGATGGGGTTATCTACTCGGGTTTTAGATTCATATTTGTATGGTCATGCACAAGATAGTATTGATGAGCGAACTAATATATATACACTATTATGGTCAGCCCTTTGGGATAAACCAATTACAGGATATGGTATATACGGTGAGTATCCATTTATAGGTTGGTCGGCGCATAATTTATATCTACAAATGTGCTTTGAATTTGGATTAATAGTAGGTCCTATCTTAATAATGATATTCATAAGTATTTCTGCACAGGCTATCTTTAGAAATGTAGATCCTATAGCCAAAGAATTCGCATTGATATGGGTATGCTATATATTTATTCAAGGCTTTTTTGGGGGAAATGTTATAAGTTTTTATGTCTTTTTTTCATTAGGATATTTTCTTAGACTAATTCGTTTAAAAAAGTATTATATAAAAATATTACGAAAAAATAGAGTGCCAAAATTATAATGTGAGTAAAATTACGATTAATACTTGTAATCAATTGAAATGGATTTGGAGGCAAATAATGCGTTTTATAATATTAATGAATATAAATAAGAATACAGCCCAGAATTATAGAGTTGTTAGGTTGTTAGTGGAACAACTAGAAAAAAGAGGCCACTATGTGAACTGCGTATTTCCTTCATATACAATTAAGGAGTATAAAAGTAATAAAAAAAGAAAAGGTGTTTATACATTTTTTTATTATAAACCAGCTGAATACTCCAATCATTTCTTATATAGTCTTTCAGAATTTAAGAATAGGCCACTAAAGTTGATTACTTTGCTTATTTCTAAACCACTTTATAGTATTAAATATTTGATTGATCGTACATTGCAAGCTCTAGGAATAAGAAATATTGAGGAACTTAGATATAAACGGTGTCTCGAAGCTGCAAATAGAAAAATAAATGCAGATATAGTGGTTGGAATAAGTAATCCTTTTTCATCCGCAATGACAATGGCCATTGCAACTGGCTCTTATAAAAAAATATGGTATCAAATAGATCCACATTCATTAAACGGTATTATGAAAGAAAATGAATTAAATTATGAAATTGAGAGAGAACAATTTATATATGAACAATCTGATAATGTTATTGTTCAACCTTTAGCATATAAAGAAATTAGAACATCACCATTTTTTCCGTATTTGGAGAAATGCAATTCCATGCAATTCCCTTTAATAAGACCAGTTAAGCATAAATTAAGTTCTAGCCCCTTTAATTTCGACAAAAAATACATTAATTGCGTATTTGCTGGAGCTCTAACGCAACGCATAAGAAGACCCGAATATATGTTAAGTTTATTTAATGCATTAAGTAAGTATAGAATAAAGCTTCATATATGGAGTGGTGATTTGCAAGCAGCTCAAAGACAGCAGCTCGCTTCCCTATTAAGTAATAATGTTGAATTTCATGGTTCACTTGAATACAATAGTATGATTTCAGTTTTAAATGAAGCAGATATATTAGTTAACCTAGGAAATAGTAAATCAAACCAATTTCCGTCAAAACTTCTTGATTATATATCCATAGGGAAACCTATTTTAAATATATATAAGATAGATAATTGTCCAACTTTGGACGTAATAGAGCAATACCCACTGGGTATAAATGTATCAGAGAAAGAGGATATTGATGATGCTTCTAAAATAGTTATGGATTTTATAGAAGAATACAAGGGTAGAACCATACCGTATAAAGAGGTGGAAAGTTGTTTTAGAGAATTTACACCTGAACAAGTAGCTGATAAATTTTTGAATATATGCACAAAGGTAAGTGCTATGTGATCTATTACTCGATACCTGAAAGCTGACTTATAAAATTTATTTAGAAATTACCGCTAAAGGTTCTTCATAGATACCATTGTCTTTAGGTCTTTATCTTTATACGCACATAAGAAGGACAGTTAGTAAATATTAAAATTGTCCTATTTATTAAGTTTAAATAGTAATATCTTGGAGGATTCTTTATGAAAAGTACTAGAAATAGTATCTTTGGAGGAATAGTATGGAGGTTTTTGGAGCGTATTGGTGCACAAGGTGTTTCGCTAATTGTTTCTATCATATTAGCTCGTCTTTTATCACCAAATGATTATGGTATGGTTGCATTAGTTACTGTTTTTACGAACTTTGCAATGATATTCGTTGTTTATGGCTTTGGTAGTGCACTGATACAAAAAAAGGATTCTGATGTAGTTGATTTTTCCACCATATTTTATTTCAATATAGCCACAGGTATCATATTATATTTTATTCTTTTTTTTACTGCGCCTTATATTGAAGCATTCTATAATGTTGATGGTTTGTCTCTGATAGTGCGCATAATGGCGCTATCTGTGATTATATCAAGTATTAACAACGTTCAACAGTCGTATGTTTCGAAGACAATGCAGTATAGGTTATTTTTTTATTCTACTTTAGTTGGTACGTTAGTTTCAGCTATTGTGGGTATTTACATGGCATATGAAGGTCTTGGTGTTTGGGCTCTAGTTACACAAAACTTATTGACCCAATTGATAGGTGTGGTTGTTTTATGGTTTACAGTTAAATGGCGTCCAAAATTAGTGTTTTCTTTTAAACGTCTAAAAGAATTATATCATTATGGATGGAAGATTATGGTTGTAGGGTTATTCGATACAGTATACAACGAGTTAACTAGTTTAATTATTGGAAAATTGTATACTTCTGAAGATTTAGCTTTTTTCAACAAGGGACAACAATTTCCAAAGCTTATTGTTACAAATATCAATTCATCGATTGATTTAGTATTGTTTTCCGCCATGTCAGAAGTCCAGGATGAAATAGATAGAGTAAAAAGGTTAACTCAACGATCAATTAAAACTAGTACCTATATAATTGCTCCAATTATGATGGGGTTAGCAGTATGTGCAGACCAAATAATAGAACTGTTATTAACTAGGAAATGGCTCTCCGTAGTACCATTTCTTCAAATATTCTGCATAATATACTTTTTTATACCGATAAATACTGCCAATTTACAAGCAATCAAAGCAATTGGAAGAAGTGATATATTCTTAAAGTTAGGGATAATAAGAATTATAGTAGGTATCACCGTTTTAGTTTTTTCAATGTGGTATGGTGTATATGCAATGGCATTAAGTGCGGTTATAACTATGATAGCAAGTGTATTTATTAATGCATATCCTAATAAAAAATTGATTGGTTATGGTTATATTGAGCAAGTCAAAGACATGCTTCCTAGTATTATTCTTTCCTTTATGATGGGCGCTATTATAAATATAATAAATTTTATTGACATGAATACGATATTATTACTCATTTTAAAAATAGTTGTGGGAATAGTTTTTTACATTTGTATTTCATGGTTATTTAAGGTTGAAAGTTTTTTATATTTATTAAACATTATTAAAAACTATTTACCAAAACGTAAATTATTAAAGTAATAAAAAATTGCTTTTGTAGAATATAAATAATATAAATTTTTTGGAGGATAAGACATGTTTAAAAATAAAACTTTACTAATTACAGGCGGTACAGGATCTTTCGGAAATGCTGTTATGAAAAGATTTTTAGATACAGATATTAAAGAAATCCGAATTTTTTCTCGTGATGAAAAGAAGCAAGATGATATGAGAAAATTCTACAAAAATGATAAGCTTCGGTTTTATATTGGCGATGTAAGAGATTTAAAATCAATTAAAAATGCTATGCATGGAGTAGATTATATATTTCATGCCGCAGCTCTAAAGCAAGTACCTTCTTGTGAGTTTTTTCCACTAGAGGCAGTAAAAACAAATGTTTTAGGGACAGATAATGTTCTAACTGCTGCCATCGAATATGGTATTAAAAAAGTAATCTGTCTTTCGACTGATAAAGCAGCCTATCCAATTAATGCAATGGGGATTTCAAAAGCTATGATGGAAAAAGTTTTTGTGGCAAAGTCAAAAACTGTTTCTCCAGATAAGACTCTTATTTGTGGTACGAGATACGGTAATGTAATGGCCTCACGTGGATCTGTTATTCCATTGTTTATTGAACAGATTAAAAGTGGACAGCCGTTAACTGTTACAGACCCAAATATGACGAGATTCCTTATGAGTCTTGAAGAGGCGGTTGAGTTAGTAATTTTTGCTTTTCAAAATGCTGAAGCAGGAGACATTATGGTTCAAAAATCTCCAGCTAGCACTATTGGTGATCTAGCCCAAGCTATAAAGGAATTATTTAATGCGGAAAATGAAATTAAAATTATTGGAACCCGTCATGGAGAAAAACGTTATGAAACACTTCTTACAAAAGAAGAATATGTAAATGCAGAAGATTTACCAGGTTTCTATAGAGTGCCTGCCGATCAAAGGGATCTTAACTATGATAAGTACTTTGCAGAGGGTGACCAAAAGTTAAGTTCAGTTGAAGAATATAATTCTGATAATACACAGATTCTTACTATTGAAGAAATCAAAGAAAAATTACTTGAGTTAGATTATGTTCAAAGCGAATTAAGTGAGTGGAACAAAAAAGTTCACGTGTTAAACTAGAGGGTGGAATAACAATATGAATATTCTTGTTACTGGAGCAAATGGTTTTATTGGAAAAAATCTTGTTGCTGAACTTAGAAATAGAGGATTTTGTAATATATTTGAGTTTACTAAAGAAAGTGACCCTTTACTTCTGGAAAAGTATACAAAAGAATCTAATTTTGTATTTCATTTGGCGGGTGTTAATAGACCAAATGATGAAAAGGAATTTATGGAAGGGAATTTTGGATTTACATCGCAATTGCTAGAGTTGCTAAAAAAACATGGTAATAGAGCACCTATATTAATTACATCATCTATTCAGGCAGAAAAGGATAACCTTTATGGAAGAAGTAAAAAGGCTGCTGAAGAGTTACTTGTTAATTATTATAAAGAAACAGACACACAATTTTATATATATCGTTTACCTAATGTTTTTGGAAAGTGGAGCAAACCAAATTATAATACAGTGATAGCCACATTTTGCCATAATATAGCTAGAGATTTGGATATTCAAGTAAACGATCCATATGTAGACCTCACTCTTTGTTATATAGATGATGTATTGGAAGAGTTTTTTAGGGCTCTTGAAGGAAAGCCAACAATACAAGGTGGTTTCTGTGTTGTTCCTGTAACACATAATATTAAACTTGGAGAATTGGCTGAAATTATAAAGGCTTTTAAAGAAAGTAGGATAAATTTAAGCATTCCCAATATGAATAATACCCTAATTAAAAAATTATATAGCACTTACTTAAGCTTTTTACCAGAAGATAAGTTCTCTTATGACCTTAAAATGAATATTGATCACCGAGGATCATTTTCTGAATTCATTAGAACATCTGAGAGAGGCCAAGTTTCTGTAAATGTATCAAAACCTGGTATAACAAAAGGAAATCACTGGCACCACACTAAAAATGAAAAATTCTTAGTTGTTAGTGGAGAAGGTTTAGTCCGCTTTAGAAAGATAGATTCAGATGAAATTATTGAGTATAAAGTAAATGGAGAGAAGTTACAGGTTGTTGATATTCCTACTGGATATACACACTCAATTGTAAATATAGGAGAAAGTGACCTAGTAACAGTAATGTGGGCAAATGAATGCTTTGACTCAGAAAAGCCAGACACATACTTCTTGGAGGTATAATTTAATGAAAAAATTAAAAGTTATGACAGTTGTTGGTACCAGACCGGAGATTATAAGACTGTCAGCTGTTATTAATAAACTGGAAGAATCAAATTCTATTGAACATACTCTTGTTCATACAGGCCAAAATTATGATTATGAATTAAATGAAGTGTTTTTTAAAGATTTTAATTTGAAGAAACCTGATTATTTTCTAAATGCAGCTACTGGTACAGCTGTAGAAACGATTGGAAATATACTGGTTAAAATTGATCCTCTTCTGGAAGAAGTAAATCCCGATGCGTTTTTAGTTCTTGGTGATACAAATAGTTGTTTAACTGCAATTGCTGCGAAGAGAAGACATATTCCGATTTTCCATATGGAAGCTGGTAATCGGTGCTTTGATCAAAGAGTACCAGAAGAAACAAATAGAAAAATTGTAGATCATACAGCAGATATTAATTTAACATATAGTGATATTGCTAGAGAATATCTTCTCAGAGAAGGTTTCCCTTCTGATCGTATTATAAAGACTGGAAGTCCGATGTTTGAGGTTTTAAATTCTAGAAAAGATGACATTGAAGCATCCGATATCCTAGAAAGATTAGGATTAGAAGAAGGTAAATACTTTGTTGTATCTGCTCATAGGGAAGAAAATATTAATTCAGAAACTAATTTTATGGAGTTAGTTGCTAGCTTAAATGCTATTGCAGAAAAGTATAAAATGTCCATTGTTGTAAGTACACATCCTAGAACCAGAAAAATGATTGAGGCGAAGGGGATAGAGTTTAATTCTTTGGTGAATACTATGAAACCTTTAGGGTTTAATGATTATGTCAAACTTCAAGTCAATGCAAGAGCTGTTCTTAGTGATAGTGGAACCATTAGTGAGGAATCTTCAATTCTTGGGTTTAGAGCACTTAATATTAGACAAGCACATGAGAGGCCAGAAGCTATGGAAGAAGCATCAGTTATGATGGTTGGGCTTAAGAAGGACCGTATTTTACAAGGGTTAGAAATATTGGAAACACAGGATAAAGGTATGTTAAGGATTGTAGGAGATTATAGTATGCCTAATGTTTCGGAGAAAGTTTTAAGAATATTATTATCGTATACCGATTATGTTAATAGAGTTGTTTGGGGAAAATAATAATATTCTAATCATTAAAAAGAGGAGGTAGAGGATAATTAAATGAAAATTACAATTGCAGGGACAGGCTATGTAGGGTTATCAAATGCAGTACTATTGGCCCAACATAATGATGTTATTGCTCTTGATATTATTCAAGAAAAAGTGGATATGATTAACAATAAAAGGTCTCCTATTATTGATAATGAGATAGAAGAGTTTTTAGTAACAAAAGACTTAAACCTAACTGCTACAACTGATTGTTATAAAGCTTATAAAGATGCAGATTTTGTAATCATTTCTACACCAACAAATTATGATCCGGAGAAAAATTATTTTAATACTAGAACTGTTGAAGCTGTTATTGCTAATGTTTTATCTATTAATCCAGATGCGGTAATGGTAGTTAAATCTACAGTCCCAGTTGGTTATACAGAAAAAATAAAAGAGAAATTTGAAACGGATAATATTATGTTCTCGCCTGAATTTTTACGTGAAGGAAAGGCGTTGTATGACAACTTATATCCTTCACGAATAATCGTTGGTGAACAATCTAATAGGGCTCAAATATTTGCTAACTTGTTAGTTCAAGGCGCTATTAAAAAAGATATTGATGTTTTATTTACAAATTCAACAGAAGCGGAAGCTATTAAACTATTTGCTAACACATACCTTGCGATGAGAGTCGCATTTTTTAATGAGCTCGATTCTTATGCAGAGGTACGAGGATTAGACAGTAAGCAAATAATTGATGGAGTAGGTCTAGATCCGCGAATTGGTAATCATTATAATAACCCATCGTTTGGATATGGTGGTTACTGCCTACCTAAAGACACAAAGCAATTATTAGCCAATTATTCTGATGTTCCTAATAATATAATGACGGCAATTGTAGATGCGAATAGAACAAGAAAAGATCATATTGCAGAAATGATTATTAAGAAAAATCCAAGAGTAGTAGGAATCTATAGGCTTACCATGAAAATGGACTCAGATAATTTTAGACAGTCAGCTATCCAAGGTGTCATGAAGCGTATTAAATCTAAGGGTATTGAAGTTGTTGTATACGAACCAGCACTTCATGAGGAGACTTTCTTTAATTCTAGGGTGATTAATGACTTTGAAGACTTTAAAAGAGTTACAGATGTAATCGTAGCCAATCGATTATCTGATGATTTACAAGAAGTTGAGGATAAAGTTTATACAAGGGATTTGTTTAGTAGAGATTAGTAGAAATATTTAACGATAAATTTCTACCCTTATTAGGAAGTGAGAATAGATATAACAATTATGATAACTGGCTGAGCTGGATACATTGGTTCCCATACAGTTTGATATTTTTTAGGTCACCAGCGAAGATATTATTGTTGTTGATAATTTGTAGAGTGGTCATAGAGTTTCAGTTTAGCTGCCGTTTCGCATCCCCACGGTAAAACTTTGATTCAGACCCCAGTTGTTCCAACAGCCCTTTAAAAAAGTGGCGCGGTGTTAATTTAGAATCGGACAGATAAAGGATGTGAAATTTTCCTTTGTCCAATCCGTCCACAAACTTACGGATTGTCGTCGTCTTTCCTGCACCACTATCTCCACAAAGGACGGCAAAAAGATGTCTTTCGGCTGCATATTTTAGCCTTCCGAGAATTTCTTGCATCATGGAGGAATCATAAAGTTGGTCGGTTGGCAGATCTCTAGTGAAAGTGTGATGTCCATTTCATAGAAAGCTTCAAACACGAGAATCATCCTCCTTCCAGACGGAACGGAAGGATGCGGGAGGTTTCTCTCCAGGTTTTCGTTTGATTCTAAGTGCAGATATTTTTGTATGTGCATATTTTTGGTATTGATAACAAAATTGGGTGAACATATAGGGGTTTTCACTGTTCAGATAACACATTTTGCATTATTTATCCTAAATAGAGTAAGAGTCACACCTTTCTTCGCAAGTTCTTTATGGACATACTCGTAATCAGGCATACTTGTGGTTCTTAACTTTCGATTGTTCAGGAAAGAGGTAACCTTGAAGCTCTCCATCTGTGACATCAAATGATAACCGCCGAGAATATCACGTTTTTTAGCTCGTTCTAAGACAGAGGTAATAGTATTCTGGAACATCAACAACTAGAAGCGATGCGTCTCTAAGTCATACCTTAACCGTGTAGCCTTAACATTTCCCGGTACCTAATCAAAAAAACAACCTCCTATAACGATAGAATCACTGAATATACAGTGTCATCTTCATTTTAGAAGGTTGTTCTTTTTCCGTGAAACTGATTCAATTTTTCCGAGGTAGTGGTTCAAATTCTCCGTGAAGCAGGTTCATTTCTAGTGAAATATTCAGTTATTAAGATCCTTTAATTGGATAATGGCGTTTTTAAGAGTTTTTGGCTTATCAAAACCATGTGCAATAGTTGTTCTAAATGTACCCAGATAACTGGCGGTAACCATACCATAGTCCCCTTTGTTTTCGAAACCAACAAACTTAAATATGATGTTTTCATTTTCGGAGTGGAGAATCAACTGTTTGATTTTTGGCATTTCACCACCACCAAATCATAATTTATATGGATAAAAATATGTATTTGAATATTGCCATCGAAAAGGGACAGCTATGCCATGTTTCAGGGACACTAGTGACAGAATTGGGAGCCATTTATGCCATAATAGAACCACTACTACTGGTGATAGACCAGAGCTACAGCAAAGCTGCTGGCCATTGACTTTAGGATTAGTCGGTGGGGAATACATAAATGATATTTACAAAAATTATTCTTGATGTGGGTATTAACTCTAAACAAAGAACCAGATAAGTCTCGGTTCTTGTTAAAGTTTTGGTCAATGTGGGATATATCTTAATAGGTAAATGTAGTAAATTATTAGTAGGTCATAGAGGATACTAGTCATCCGTTTCTTCTAGATCAATAATTTCACGAATATCGTTAATGTTAAGTGATTCTGCGATACGTTCAATATGTCCCATGTGAATGTTTTGCCTCTTTTGATTGGCTAATTCACTTAATGCTGCATGGCGGATGTCTGTTTTACGAGATAATTCTCTTAGAGACATATTTTTATTTTTAATTAGATGATGAATTTTCACAACGACTTTTTTTCCCATAGTTCTCCCTACATCCAATTAAATAGACTATATAGAGAACCTAACATATTAAAAATCCCGAAGTGGTACGCCTTTGCGTATTGCTTCGGGATTTAAATTTATCCCCAAATTTCAAGTACAGCCTAATTGGGATGTTAAAATGGTTTCACTTTCTTTCTCCAGACACAACTTTTCCTTTAAGTTATCAAATAAATTCTACTGGATATCTGCTTTGCTTTTATCCAAATTAATAGTTAACAAAAGGAACATATCATGCAATTGATTTTCCAATATAGTATTTGGTATCTTTGAGGAATAGGAATGGATTTACGGTTTTGTAAATTAATGATGGATTAGTAGGGTTATTTTTTCATTTACAGCACATTAGTATTCTATAGATTAAAAAAATAATACTTGTTTTCGTAATGAATAGGATTGAGGGGTAAAAATGAAAAAGGTCGAAACTTTATTACCGGGGGTAGTGGTGATTGAACCAAAAGTGTTTGGTGATCATCGGGGCTGGTTTATGGAGACATTTAATGATGTGAAGATGAAGGAATTGGGATTAGATTTTTTCCCTGTTCAAGATAATCATTCTTATACTGCTGCAAAGGGCACGATAAGGGGATTGCATTATCAAATGAATCCTAATGCACAGGCGAAACTTGTCAGATGTACGAAGGGTGCCATTTTTGATGTTGCCGTGGATATTAGAAAGGGTAGTCCGACCTTTGGGAAATACGTTGGGATTATTCTAGATGAGGAGAATAAAAACCAATTGTTTATTCCAAAAGGCTTTGCACATGGTTTTATGACTTTAACCGATCATGTGGAGGTTCAATATAAAGTGGATGAGCTGTATGCACCTGAATCTGACCGTGGGATTATTTGGAATGATCCCGAGATTGGTATTGAGTGGCCAATCGATCTTGTTCCTGTGTTATCCCAGAAAGATGAACATGCTCCACTGCTGGAATATGCAGATAATAATTTTATCTATGGAGAGTAAATGATGAAAATTTTAGTGACGGGTTATACAGGCCAAGTTGGGTATGATGTTGTTCAAAAAGGAATACAGCACGGCTTTGACATGATTGGTGTCGGTTCAAAAGAATTGGACATAACAGACGAACAATCGGTTTATCAATTTGTAAACGAAGTAAATCCTGATGCTATCATTCATTGTGCAGCTTATACAGCAGTTGATCAAGCGGAAAACGAAAAGGAAATCTGCTGGAATGTGAATGTGAACGGTACTAAATATTTGGCAGCTGCTGCAAAGAAAGCGAAAGCAAAGTTCGTCTATATTAGCACAGATTATGTCTTTGACGGGGAAGGCTTAGACCCTTACACGGAAAGGGATTTGCCAAAACCAGTGGGATATTATGGTGTAACGAAATATGAGGGTGAAAAACGGGTTCAGTCTCTGTTAACGGAATGGTTCATTGTTCGAATCTCATGGGTATTTGGTATGAATGGGAAAAACTTTGTGAAGACGATGCTCCGTTTGGCAGAAACTCAGGGTGAGTTAAATGTTGTCGGGGATCAAGTTGGTTCTCCTACATACACGGGTGATTTAGCGGGATTATTATTGGACATGATTCAAACGGAACATTACGGAATTTATCATGCAACAAATGAAGGCTTTTGTAGCTGGGCAGAATTTGCAAAGGAAATTTTCCTCCTATCAGGGAAAGAAGTGAACGTTCATACTATCACGACTAAGGAATACCCTACAAAAGCAATTCGTCCTAAAAACTCTCGACTATCAAAACAAAAATTACTTGAAAATGGTTTTGAGTTATTACCAAGCTGGCAGGACTCATTAAAGACATACATAGCGGAATTAGAAACTATAAAACGTGGGTGAATACGCATGAATCAAGATTGCAATCTAGCAGATTTATATTTTATTTTTGCAGATAATAAATATGAGGGTTATGTCACCTATGATAAATTCAAAGCACTGATTAATTTTTATGCTTTGTTATACGATAAAGTGATGATTCCCGACACTTATTTTATTAATAATCATCACCTTATTCGGCTCATGATAGAGGATGATGGACTCGAATATATTAATAGGAAGATTATCGTTCCAACGGTAAGAGCCAATACGACTAGTTTAGTTGATGTGTATCAATCGTTTTCAGCTTCCGGAACTCTTATAAACAGAGAGTATGATTCTACAGCCTTCTTAAGTAAATTAGAGCAGATCGATTTACAGAAGGCGATTACTTGGAAGATTGATGATATTTCCAATCATTTTACCTGGAACGTATTAGAACATAGCGATTCGCTGCCGTTAGAACCAAAGGAAAGGCAGCCTTTCTTTGATCACTTTCAGGTGCTTGCAAATGAAAGGGCTTTGACTCGTCAGGAAATGTATCATTATATTTTTAACATC
The DNA here is from genome assembly GCF_051233475.1 of Neobacillus terrisolis. NCBI lineage: Bacteria > Bacillati > Bacillota > Bacilli > Caryophanales > Bacillaceae > Neobacillus > Neobacillus terrisolis. The sequence goes on from NZ_JBKFGH010000013.1 coordinate 238,173, forward strand.
ATGAAATTGCCACGCGAAAGTCAACAAACCCTGCAGCGTTATGTAGATATTCATTATAACTTTAACATTCCTAAATTCTTAGGTACATCAGCAGCATATCCAGAAAAAATGACGTTGGAGAAAACAGACGTTTCCCCGGAAAGCGTATATTTTAACCAAAATCCAACTGCTTTACATCAGAATCTACTAATGAAAGAGGAATTTGTTGAAACCAGTCTTTTTAATCAGGGCATTCTTTCAGCACTAACGGCAGAACAAATTAGCCATATTCGTACGTTAAAGGAATACCGAGGTTTTCTTAAAGCATTAAGGAAAGCGGCCCTGCCATCTTCACAAGGTAAGTTGGAGGACCGATTATTCGAGTATGTCTATATTTTTGAAAAAGAGTTGCCTACGATTATCTCAAACGATATTCGTGATTCTTTTAAAAAAGAAAAACGAAAATTAACAATCCAAACTCTTGGGAGAGATACAGTTTCTACGGATGGGGTGGGCCAGTTGCTTAGCCTTGCCGTAGAGGGAGTTACTGAATTTGTAGGAGGAAAATTAATAGGGAACTTGGTAAATATTTTACTAAAGCCTTTATCGTCCAAAACAGAGTTAGAAATCAAAAAACTAGAGCTTCAAGGTCAAAGACAAATTGCTAAGTTAAAAACCAATGAGGGGATACTTGATACAATGAAGTCCTTTTCAATCAATACACTTGGATCAAATTGAGGAGACAACCACTATGACATCCATCTATCAGAATCCTTATTTTAATGTAAAAGTCGACCGTGATATCCTGTCGCTAGAAAATAAGCTCGGGGGCTCAGCCATTTTGCCGGTAACTCCTGAGGTGAAAATTATGTTGCTCCATATCTACCGTCCTGCCATTCAATCCTATTCCCTGGAGATCCCTCGTGGTTTCGGCGAGATAGGAGAAGCACCGGAAGAAACAGCCAAAAGAGAAATCATGGAAGAAATCTCTTGCGGCTGTAAACGGATTGAATCGTTAGGAACAATGTATGTTGACTCTGGATTGATGAATACGAAAGTAAATCTGTTTATTGGGCTTGGTACTACTAGAGTCAAAGATGAAGTTCAAAAAGCAGAAGGAATTAAGGAAGTGCAGCTTTTTAGTTATGATGAAGTACGCGCTATGGCATTAAACGGCCAAATCAACGACTCCTTTACCCTGGCCGCCATCCTCCGGTCGTGGAACCACCCGGTTTTTGGTTCATAAGTGGTTCATAGGTTTGGTGCATAGGGATGGTTCTTGTGTTTCATTTTGATTAGGGGGGACGGTTCTCGTGTTTCATTTTTAATAGAATCAGTTAGAGGGATTGGGAACGGAAGAACCGTCCCTAAGTAACAGACCTAAGTAACAGAAAAGGGGAAAGTAATGTGAGAAATAGTAAAAGGCGGACCATTTTATTAATTGTGATAATGTTATTTTTCCAATGTTTTAATTTAAATCTATTATTTGATTCAAATGCTGACATTGTTAGTGCCGAAGAAAGTGGTCAACATCTTGTGGAGGTGCCTGATGGATTTGTTGGTATATATTCCATCTCTGATTTAAATAGGGTTCGAGACAATCTTAGCGGGAAATATATTTTAATGAATGATCTGGATTTATCTGTCGCCACATCAGAAGGTGGAGATTTTTATAACGTCGGGGCCGGGTGGAATCCAATTGGTTCAGAGGCTACCCCGTTTACTGGGGTTTTCGATGGAAATGGCTTTAAAATTATTGGGATGAAAGTGCATTTAATAACGGATCAAAAAGCTTATGCAGGTTTGTTTGGATATGTAAAAGGCGCAGCAATTTCCAATTTAGGAATGGATAGTAGTTTGATAACAGTAGATAATCAATCACTGGATTCAGCAACTTCGATTGCATATGCCGGTGGAATTGTTGGATATGCAAAAGACTTAACTATCACTAATTCTTATAATACTGGAGATATTCAGACTACATCATTATTCAACGAGACCTATGCCGGAGGCTTAATCGGATATCTGGACTCCAGTTACAATAAAACTTCAACAGTAACTAATTCCTATAACACTGGTGATATTAATTCCAAAGCTTACTCCGGTGGGATAGCGGGGAAAATCTACCGTACTAATTTAACAAATATCGATAATTCAGGTGATATTAATCTAGCAAGTAACATTAGTAGATATGTAGGTGGAATTGTTGGATATGGGAGCTATGCGAATATAACCGGAAGCAGTAATAGCGGGAGCATCGAATATGTCGATAACGGTGGGGGAATTGCGGGTTATCTTTCAAACTCAAAAATAGACTCTTCCTATAATAACGGGGATTTAACCGGAGCTGTCAGCTTTTCTACAGCGGGTGGAATTGTCGGGAGCATCTCAACGTCCTCTTCGATTAGCAACTCTTATAATAAAGGAAAGATTAGCAGTAATGCGGATTACTCTGATGGGGGCGGGATCGCAGGGACATTATCGAGTAATTCTTCGATAATGAAGTCATATAATCAGGGAGATATAACAGTAGATTCCTCTGCGGGAGGAATTGTAGGTGAATTGTTTAGTTCCATCATTGTCCAAGCGTATAATTCAGGAAAAATATATGGATTTTGGTCAGGAGGAATTAACGGATATGCCTCTGGGGGGACAGTTAAAAACGCTTTTAATATCGGAGGTATAGGGGCAGACTATTGTTCCGGTGGGATTGCCGGTAAAGCTTCAAACCTAACCATTCAAAATAGTTATAACATTAGTATGGTAAGCCACTCTTACTGGAATGGTTCTAGTGGAGCAATAGCTGGGGAATTTGCTGGAACGCTTATTAATAATTATTATCTTGATAATATGTATAAAGGTGTTGGAGCGGGCATTGAAGAGGGGACAATGAAAAAGTCTTTTCCAGAAATGACCTCTCCGGAGACGTTTACTGGATTTGATTTTGCAACAATCTGGACAACAGGGCAAAACTATCAATTTCATTTCCCAGAGCTTACTGGCATGGAGCTTGGTGGTCAGGAAAAAGCAGTGAAAATTACGATGAAATCGTTACCCGAAAAAACAGTCTATATTCAAGGTGAAGAATTGGATGTAACCGGAGCAAGTATAACTGTTCTGACCAATTACGGTAATGTAATGGATAAAACGGTGACTCGGGAAATGGTAGGTTCCTATTATAAAGATGATGTGGGGACACAATCATTGATCGTAACGTATGAAGGAGTTAAGACGTCTTTTACCGTCACGGTTGAAAAAGATGTAACTCCGCCGGAAAAGCCTATTGTTAATGAAGTGACGGACTTTTCAACAAATGTACAAGGTAAGGCGGAGCCGGGGTCGACGATATGGATTAAAAGAAGTTCAACTGGAACTACGATCGGCAAAGGTACAGCATCCGCAGATGGGACATTCGATATACCGATATCCGTTCAGCCATCAGGAAGATTATTATTGATCCAAGCGGTGGACAAGTATTATAACTGGAGTGAAGCAGCCGAGGTATGGGTAAAGGATACCATTCCTCCGGCAAAACCGATTGTCAATAAAGTGACCGACCAATCGATAACGATTACAGGATCTGCAGAAGGAAGTTCCTTCGTTTATGCCAAAGTGGGAGATCAAGAATGGATTACTGTGTCTGATCAATACGGCAACTTTAAGATTGACATTCCCAAGCTAAAGGGCGGAACTGTTATAGAAGTTTGGGTATGCGATTCCTCGTGGAACGAAAGCGAAAAGGTAAACGTGACGGTCGTGCCTGTTTCGGCGCCAACAAATTTTAAGGCCGTTTCAAGCACTTACAATAGTGCAAAATTAACCTGGACGGCAGTCAGCGGCGCTTCGGGGTATGAAATTTATCGAGCTACATCAAGTACAGGTACCTATACAAAAATAGCAACAACTACAAGTACTTCTTATCTAAATACAGGTTTGGACACAGGTAAAACCTATTACTATAAAGTAAGAGCTTATTCGACGGGAACATCAACCAATTATACGAGTTTTAGTTCTGTCGTCTCTGTAAAGCCGGTGCTGTTAACACCAATTTCAGTAAAGGCGACTTCATTGTCTTACAATAGTATTAAAACGAGCTGGGCAGCTGTAAGTGGAGCGAATGGGTATGAGGTATTTCGAGCAACTTCAAGTACAGGAACGTATTCTCTTATTGGAACAACAACGTCAACTAGTTTTAATAATGGTGGATTGACAACGAATAAGTTATATTTTTATAAAGTTAGGGCTTATCGTACAGTTGGAAGTACGAAGGTTTATAGTAATTATTCTAGTATAGTTTCAGTTAAACCCATCCCTTCGGTGCCAACGAATTTCAAGGCAACGAGAGTAAGTTCAACCAGCCTTAAGCTAACATGGAGTTCAGTTACTTGCGCGAGCGGCTACGAAATTTACAGAGCTACATCAAGTACAGGAACCTACAGCCTCCTAAAAAGCACAACGTCCTTATACTATAATAATAGTAGTTTAACAACTGGAAGGACATATTATTACAAATTAAGAGCTTATAGAACTGTTGGCACAACTAAGGTATATAGCGGTTGGACAACTGTAATTAGTGCGAAACCTTGATAGGTGAATAGAGTTTAGTAATAAGAAAGAGCCTACCATCAAAATGATCAAATAAGATGGTGGGTTTTTTCTTTTAAATTTGTACTCTATTTTTCTTTTTGTTTTTGCAATATAATGAAGTGGAAAATGTTAATCTACCATTTTATAGGAGTTCTAGTAATTGATAGTATATCAAGAGATTGGGAACAGAAGAACCGTCCCTATGTATCACAAGGGGAACGGGAGAACCGTCCCTAAGGAGGAGAAAATCTATTGAAGCTGTTTTATAAGATAGGAACGTATATGATCATTTTTGCTCTACTGTTAAGTTATGTTCCTGCCAACATAATAGTGGGCGAGTTCAACCCGATTAAAGAAACGAAGGCTTCTGTTTTATTATCTAGAGAAGCTGCAAAAAAGTTTGAGGGGAATATTGCTGCAGGTTATCGAAATACTTCTTACATCCGAGCAGATGGGACAGTAGCTTCAACGGGGTATAACGGCTCAGGCCAAATAAACACCGGTGATTGGAATGATATTGTTAAAGTGGCTCCAGGCTTTTATCACACTGTCGGTTTAAAAAGCAACGGAACTGTCGTTGCAACAGGTCATAATCCTGATGGGCGAACGGAATTGACAGGATGGACGAATATCGTGGACATTGCAGCAGGGGATGGTTTTTCAGTGGGATTAACAAGGGATGGATCCATTGTTGCTGCTGGAGAAGAATCATCTTTTCGTGCAAATTTTAGTGATGCTAATGGGATTACTGCCATTGCAGCCGGGATGGAACATACGGTTGGCTTGAAAAACGATGGAACTGTAGTGGCTGCTGGCGATTATTCCTTTGGACAAGCAAATGTCACGGATTGGAAGGATATTGCTTCAGTCGTTGCCGGTGGCTATCATACTGTCGGTTTAAAAAAGGATGGCACAGTGGTTGCCGCAGGAGATAACAGATTTGGTCAGTTAGATGTTAATGAATGGACAGACATTGTCTCTATTTCTACTAGCAGTACGGTAACACTGGGATTGAAAAGTGATGGCACCGTGGTTGCGGCTGGGTTTGATGGGTATTCTCAAAAGGCTGTATCTGATTGGAACAATATTGTTGCCATATCAGCAGGATATGAACATGTAATTGGTTTGAAAAGTGACGGTACCATTTTAACAGCTGGATACAGTGATTTTGGGCAAAGGGCTGTGAATGATTGGAATGATATAAAGTCTATATCTGCCGCCGGTTTTCAAACAGTTGGATTGAAAACGGATGGAACTGTAGTTGGAACAGGGAATAATGATTATGGTCAGCTTAATATAAGCGGCTGGAGTGGGATTAAAGCAGTTGCAGCTGGGTTTCATCACACTGTGGGCTTGAAAGAAGACGGAACTGTAGTAGCAACTGGGATGAATTCTTCCGGTCAGCTAAACGTCGGTGAATGGAAGGACATCGTAGCGGTCGTAGCAGGGATACAGTATACTGCTGGTTTAAAGAGTGATGGAACTGTGGTAGCGACTGGCTATGATTTTCAAGGACTAATCTCAGATGTTGGATACTGGAGTGATATCGTTGCTCTTTACGGCGGTGAATCCCATATTTTTGGAATAAAAAGTGATGGGACTGTTATTGGTTCAGGGACGAACCAAGAGGGCGGACAAAAAAATGTAGGAAATTGGACTAATATAGTCGCTGTTGCAACAGGGAATTCCCATACTGTTGGACTGAAAGACGACGGGACGTTGGTATTTGTCGGCTATGACAGCTATGGACTAATCTCGGATGCAAGAGAATGGACGAATATTATAGCGATTTCTGCCTGTCGGGATCATCAAGTTGGTTTGAAAAACGATGGTACAGTCGTTGCAAATGGTGATTTTACAGATGGGGCAAAAAATATTAGTCAGTGGAAAGATATTGTTGCCATCAGTAGTGGATACAATCATGTTGTCGGGTTAAAAAGAGATGGAACCGTTGTAGCAACCAGGAATATTCCGGACGATCAAATTCTAAGTACTGAGAATATTTCAGTGAATAAGAAGGTTGTAAAACCTAATGATTTAGTAAATATTGATCTGAGAAATAATGGGTTATACACCATTCAGGATAATCAATTCCAACTTATGAATGGGGACACCGTTTTATTTGATGGACAAATGACTATCGATGGTGAAACGGACCGTGCTATTTCATATACAGTAAAACCAAGTGATATTGGAAATATTACGCTAAAGTTTCCTGGTGTTTACGATTTATTCGGAAATCCGGTAACAAAACAAAATGCATTTCAAGTCATTCCCTTACAATCATTAGTCTCCTCAAAAATACAGACAAAATCGGGAGATAAAATTACCTTAACAGCTACTTTTTATCAAAGTGTCAAACCTGATTTTACAGTGGAATTGAGCGGGGGAGCAGATTTACAGGCAACACAAATGAATGAAGTGGTGGGAAGTAATGGCACAAAATTTACTCTCGACTACACAGTGCCAAGTAATTATGTAGAAGGTCAAGTTGATGCTGCTGTACAAAATGTAACAACGGCAGATGGTACTGTATATGGCAGTTATACAGAAAATGCTGTTTTCGCAAAAACGAATAATCCACTCCCTATCCAATCGCTTACCGCATCAAAGACGCTTGGTAAAATAGGGGACAAAATAACGATTACTGCAGATTTCTCAGAAAGTGTTAAACCAGGTGTTCAGATCACGCTTGTTGGGGAAAATTTCACGCTACCGTCAGCGACAATGACGGAAGTAACCGGTAGTAATGGTAAAAAGTATATCTATACCTACCCGGTTGTGGTAAATGTCAACGGCCCAATCTCTGCCCATATTACCAATGCTTATGACCAAAATGGAAGCTTGTATGGAGAATATCAACATTCTAATTTATTTGTATCAGACGGCATGCCTCCATATGTTAAAGGAATGTCGGCCTCGGCAACCACTGGTAAACTTGGTGATAAAGTAGTTATTACTGCAACGTTCTCTGAGCCGATAAAACCGATTGTAAAACTATCATTCTATTATGGTGCTGTTTTATCGCCTACTGTAATGAAAGAAGTTCCCGGTACAAATCAAACCCAATATAGTTACGAATATACAATTGACCAATATGCTACAGGTCCGGTTTATGCAGACATTCGAGATGTTGAGGACTTAGCGGGCAATAAATACCCTGGTATTAATCGGGATGGCAGGTACTTTACCTTTAATTTATTTAATCCAGATGGTGTGAAACCAACTGTTCAAACCTTTTCTTCCGATAAAAACATATACGAAGCAGGGGATGTTGCATCCTTCACGGCCACATTAAGTGAACCGGTAAAATCGGGAGTGAAGATCAAGTTATCCGGGGCCATTAATGAAGAGTATGAAATGACTCAGGTGGATGGCAAAACGTATGAGTTTTATTATGTCATTCCGAATGATCTATTTGGAAATGTGAATGTGGAGTTGCTTAATATTGAGGATTTAGTAGGGAATACCAATCAGTATTCAAAATCTAACGCCTTTTTTATCAGTGATCCAACAAATGCAAAACTATCAGCCATTTCAATAAAATCGGGAACGGTAACCTATCCATTATCACCAAGCTTTTCACCGGAAGTCTATGAATATCGTACGACCGTTCCAAGTATTGTTTCCAGCATTAATGTTGGAGCAATTACCGAAGACCTAAACGCATCTGTAACAGGGCTTGGAACTGTAAATGTCAAACTGGGTGATAATGTCATTTTGTTAACATCAACTTCAAAAGATGGTACGAAAAAGACGTATAAGCTCATCGTAACAGTAAAAGATATTGCACCAACAAACGTTAAGGCAAGCTCTAATTCTTATAATAGCGTTAAACTCACTTGGTCTGCAGTAAGCGGGGCATCGGGATATGAGATTTATAGATCTACATCCAGCACAGGAACTTTTTCTAAAATAGCATCTACTGCGAGTACCGCCTATATCAATACATCAGTGAACACGGGAACTACTTATTACTATAAAGTTCGAGCCTACAAGACTGGAACAACAACGAAATATAGTAAATTTAGTTCAGTCGTTTCTGCTAAACCGATTCCGGCAACGCCGAGTTCAGTTAAAGCAGCTTCATCGTCTTACAATAGTATAAAAACAAGCTGGGCTGCAGTAGCTGGTGCAAGCGGGTATGAGGTTTACCGGGCCACATCCAGCACAGGAACTTACTCACGGATCGGAACGACGACCGCAACTAGCTATAATAATACCGGTCTGACAACAAATAAATCTTATTTTTATAAAGTTCGGGCTTATCGAACCGTTGGGACTACGAAGGTTTATAGTAATTATTCAAGTGTGGTTTCAGCCAAACCGATCCCTTCGGTACCAACGAATTTCAAGGCAACTAGAGTAAGCTCAACCAGCCTTAAGCTAACATGGAGTTCAGTTTCCGGGGCAAGCGGTTATGAAATATACAGAGCTACATCCAGCACGGGAACTTACAGCCTCCTAAAAAGTACGGCATCTTTATACTATACGAACAGTAGCTTAACAACAGGAAAGACTTATTTTTATAAAGCTAGGGCTTATAGAATGGTTGGAACAACAAAGGTATATAGTGGGTGGACAACAGTGATTAGTGCAAGACCTTGATACAGGGGGACGGTTCTCTTGTTGCTTTTTTTAATTTATTAGGTAATGCCTTTATGTGTACGTAATAGACTGCTATATTCAAAAAATGGTTTATTAAAAATAAAAAAAGAAGTAAGTGGCTGACACAAAAAGACGTTAATTTACGGCACTTTTGTGTCAGTTTTTTGTGTCAGGATTTTCGGTGAGCAACTTGGTATACTAAGATCCGGTCTGGTACGCCCGAGTTTCTTGTTTCACAGCTTTGTATAAAATGGTGCAAAACACGCTTCGAAGATAAAGCTTCCCCCTGTCTTTCAAAATATTTTCCTTGCCTATAATAAGGTTAATATTAAAAGACTTAGCCTAATAAATAACTCGGCTAAGTCTTTATGTAAGAAAATTAATCTTGTTAGAGATGTAATAGCTGAAACCTTAATGCCTATACGCTATGACAGTAGAATAATTACCATAAACATACTTTCCATCAACTACTCGATAAGCCACCACTTTATAGTAATATGTTCCTGCTTTCATGCTTTTATTAGTAAAACTAGTAGTACTACCGCTCGTTACAGTGCCTACTAAACTATATGTTCCAGTTTTTGAGGTTGAACGGTAAACCTTATAGCCAGTAGCACCATCAATTTTTGACCAAGATAAGGTCATACTATAAGTGTTGATTTTTTTTGCGGATATAATAACTGGTGTTCCGGGTATTGCTTTACCGCTTATATACTTAGTGTACGGGCTATATACCTTGGTTCCATTAATGGTACGATAAGCTCTTACTTTATAGTAATACGTTTTTCCTGTTATGACTCCACTATTTGTAAAGCTTAGAGTACCCCCACTAGTCACAGTTCCTACTTTACTATAGGTTGTGGAGCTAGATGTACTTCGATAAATTTCATACCCAGAGGCTTCAGGAACACTGAACCAACTTACTTTAATTTTATTGTAACCGGATGACGCTGCTTTAATAGCTGAATTAACCACGGTTGTATATTTAGTAGAACTGGTATTGCCTGCATTATCTATAGTATAAACACCGATTTTTGTGCCGGCTATTTGTGATTTTATGGTGATACTATATTTCCCGTCTTTTGCTGTTGTTTCACCCAGCTTGGTTGATCCTGCCACAGCATAGACCTTTGTATTAGATGGGGCTTTTCCTGTAAGGACAACGCCTGTATCATAAATTGGGTCAACGCTTGGTGTTTTATCAATAAAGCTTGCCTTTATGCGATAGGTTGCGCTTGATATTCCACTCCAATAATCTGGATCAACATAAACGTAGTATGTTCCTTTTGCTAACTGTGCTTGTACTATTGTACCATCCCCCGAAACCGAATGAGCATGATCTTTAGAATTACCATAGCTATCAACAAGGTTAATATAGTAATCAGCAGTATTGTTATCAAGTGTGATAGTAGCAGTTCCATCAGCATTCGTTGTGAATTGATATACATCTCGATCAATCTCTGTATCACTACTTGACGAATACAGTTTGTTTGAGGTCATCTTCATGCTGGTTTCGGCCGTGTCATTTGTTTCATATGTTGTTGTATTTCTTGTAAATGAAGAAGAGTAGGTTGCCTTTAATCGATAGGTAGCGCTTGTGACTCCACTCCAATAATTAGATTCGACAGACAGATAATACGTTCCTTTTACGACATTGGCATATAAATAAGAGCTATCCCCAGATTTTACAAAATCGTAAGCAACAGAATGGCCATTGCTATCTGTAAGATTTATATAAAATTCAGCTGTGTTACTATCAAATGTAATGTATACTTCGCCATCTGTATTAGTGGTGAAATTATAGACATCTCGATCAATATCCGTTTCAGCTTTTGAACTATAATACTGTCCATTAGCGATAGTCATACTGGTATACGCCGTGTCATTCGGTTCAAAAGTGGTCACATTTCTTGTAAATGTTGATGCGTAGGTAGCTTTTATTCGATAGGAGGCACTTGTAATTCCATCCCAATAATATGGACTTAGTTCAAGATAATATGTTCCTTTCTCGAGGTTGTCAGATAAAACAGTATTATCTCCTGGAGACACGTAATCGTAGTCTAAAGTATTGCCATAAATATCTACTAATTTAAAATAAAAGTCACCTGTTATTTGATCAAGTGTTATGTAAGCTGGCCCATCTTCTTCTGTTGTGAATTGATATGTATGATTCTCAGATTTGGTTATTTGCCCTGTAATCGGAGTACCATTTGAAATAGTGGTTTCTTCAGCAAAAGCAAAACTACCAAACAACATGGTCAAGAAGAAAGCTAAGAAACTAGCACGGATAATCATTTTCACATTTATAATCTCCTTTACAATAATTTCAAATATTTTATTATTTTACCATAATGGTAGGACATTTTGCTCATACCTTATTTATGTTCAAAAACATGACTAATTTGTTTTTTAATTTAATCAATTTCACACCCCTGAAAATTCTTCTAAAAAAAGACAAGCCACTTAAACCCAACCAATTCACTCTTCGAAAAATCCTGGCTTATACTTCGCAACCCACCGTTCTAAGTGAAGCTGAAACTCATCCATAGACTCAAACCTAGAAAAAAATCAAAATCTGGCGCCTGACCCCCAGCGCGTTAACGCATTAACGTGCCGGGGGTCAGGCGCTATTTTATTTAAACCAAAAAACTATGTAAGATTATATTACACAAGCTTTGACCACTTCTATTCTCCAGACTAAACTGATTAATAAATCCACAAAAAACAACAAGAAAGCAACATAACATGCAAGGAATTCCGGAAAAACCAAATGAATTTTACTATCCTCTAAATTCAATGGGATAAAATGTTACAAATGATCAGGAGGGCAAAAGATGATATCTAAAAACGTATTAGAAAAGCAATCCGTACTTGATAAGTCCATCAAATGGTGGAATCCCGGAAAAACAACGCAGTGGCAAAGAGATGGCGTCGATTTAGTGATCGGGAAACGGGAGGGATACTACTTTTACGATTTAAACGGGAAACAACTGATGGATGTCCATCTAAATGGGGGGACCTATAACCTCGGTCACCGCAATCCCGAAATTATTGCAGCTTTACAGGATGGAATGAAGGAATTTGATATCGGGAATCATCATTTCCCGTCCGTTGTTAGAGCCCAACTGGCAGAACAGCTTTACAACGTTACTCCCGAAAACCTTAAGTATTCCATTTTTTCAAGTGGTGGCAGTGAAGCCATCGATGTGGCTTTGAAATGTGCACGATATACCACGAAACGAAAGAAAATTATCTCTATCCAAAATGGCTATCACGGACACAGCGGATTAGCCGTTTCAATCGGCAATGAACGATATTCCCGTCCGTTTTTAAGTGAAGGAAGTCCTGAAGAATTCGTAAAAGTACCATTTAATGACATAGAAGCAATGGAACAAGCCCTCGCTAAAGAGGATGCGGCCTGTGTCATTATCGAAACGATCCCGGCTACTTATGGCTTCCCACTCCCCGAAGACGGCTATTTAGCCAAAGTGAAAAGCTTATGCGAAAAATACGGTTCCCTTTATATTGCGGACGAAGTGCAAACAGGGCTTATGCGTACTGGTGAAATGTGGGGCATTGAACATTATCGTGTCAAGCCGGACATTTTGGTTACCTCGAAGGGTTTTAGCGGCGGAATATATCCAATCGCAGCAACCGTTGTCAATGAGAAAGCCGGTCAGTGGATGAATGAAGACGGATTTGCTCATATTTCCACATTTGGCGGTTCCGAGTTAGGCTGCATCGTCGCGATGAAGGTGCTTGAAATTACCCAAAGAAACGAAGTAAAGCAAAATGTCCAGTTTGTTTCCCGTTACCTCCGTGAAGGACTTGAAACCATCAAAGCCACTTACCCCGAGTTTTTTGTAGACATCCGCCAACTAGGAACGGTAATGGGACTTGAGTTTAACCATCCTGAAGGAGCGAAACATGTAATGCGCTCGCTTTATGAAAATGGTGTTTGGGCTATTTACTCCATGCTTGACCCAAGAATTCTTCAGTTTAAGCCGGGCCTATTAATCGACAAAGACTATTGTGATGAGCTGCTGGCACGGGTTGAGAAGAGTATCAAGCAGGCTTCGATTCATATAAAATAACAAATTTAAAAAGAAAGGAGATTGTCCCGATGACTGCAATGGAAAATCCTGCTCCCTACGATCCATTACAATTCTTTCATAAGCTTGCAGAACAGGCGCTGACAAAATATCAATATACAAAAAACGCAACAGTAAGACTATTAAATTATTCCGAGAACATTACTTATCTTGTAGAAAGCAACGAAGCACCGTACAGATCGGTATTAAGGGTCAATCGCCCGGGATACCATTCTAAAGAAGAGCTTGAGGCCGAGCTTATCTGGATCGAAGCGATTCTGAGTAACTCCAGCATTGTCGTTCCGGAACCTATTGCCGGGACAAATGGCGAATATGTCCAAGTCATCACCAGAGACCAGCAAGGTAATCCGTACCACTGCGTCATGTTCACCTTTTTAGATGGAAGAGCACCTGATGAGGAAAATGAACAAGGGTTGGTAGCAGAATTCGAAAAATTGGGAGAAATAACAGCACGATTACATAATCAATCACAGACCTGGACAACCATAAATCCAATTAACCGACCAACTTGGGACTTCGAAACGATGCTTGGCTCCACACCAAAATGGGGCAGATGGCAGGATGGAATCGAAGTCACTCCAGAGCGGAGGCTGCTGTTCCAAAGGGTTGCAGAAACCATCAAACAAAGACTCTCGAAATTCGGAAAAACCTCAGAACGATACGGGCTCATTCATGCCGATCTTCGCTTGGCAAACCTATTAGTTGAAGACGGTACGATTAAAGTCATCGATTTTGATGACTGTGGCTATAGCTGGTATTTATACGATTTAGCAACTGCACTGAGCTTCATTGAGCATAAGGAAAATGTTCCCGAGTTAATTCAGGCTTGGCTCACCGGCTATAAAAAGCTCCGTTCTATTTCAGAAGAGGAAGAACTGGAAATTCCAACGTTTATCATGCTTCGCAGATTACTCCTCGTTGCCTGGATCGGTTCCCATATTGATAATGATACCGCCAAAAGCATGGGAGCAGCATTTACCGATCAAACGGTAAACTTGGCAGAGAAATATTTATACCAGTTTGGATACTGATTCAATCTTTATTTTTTATAAAAATAAATCAGTTTAGAGGAGGAAAAAGTGATGGCGACAGAAGAAAGAGAACTAGCTGCAGCAGGTCTTACGACAGATATCTCAAAATACGGATATAAGCAAGAGCTTGATCGGACAATGAATGTTTGGCAATTGACAGCGTTTGGACTGAATTATATGGTTCCGATCGCTCCGGCCATTATTTTTGGTATGCTTCTCCAAACATCAGGAGGAACAGTCTCCCTTCCTTACCTACTGGCGGGTTTCGCGATGCTGCTTACAGCCTTCAGCTATTCCGTAATGGTTCGAAACTTTCCGCTTGCTGGTTCCGTTTATAGCTATGTCGGCCGGGGCTGGAATACTCATTTAGGCTTCATTGCCGGCTGGGTCCTCACCTTAGATTACATCCTAATCCCAACGGTAACCGCATCAAGTTCCGCCTACTTTGCACAACAATATTTCCCTGATATTCCTTACTGGGTTCTACTGGCGATTTTTTCTGTTGGAACCGGATTGTTGAACTTATTTGGTGTTGAGTTAATTTCAAAAATGGGCTTGGGGCTTCTGATTCTTGGTGAATTTGTTGTTTGGGTTTCGATTTTAGTTTGGGCCAACGCTGTTCACTCAGACGGTGTCGGTACAGGAACTTTACTAAGTACCCAGCCGTTCGAATTTGCCAGTATTTCGAGCTTAGCGGCCGCAACTTCACTAGCCATCTTCAGCTTCCTAGGTTTTGATGCGATTACCACCTTAGCAGAAGAAACGAAGCGGCCAAAACGCGATATTCCAAGAGCCATCTATTGGTGCATTGGAATTGGTACGATAACAATGGTTGCCTGCGGCTACTTTGGGATGTTGGTTGTTCCGGATTGGCAATCGCACATCAATGATGAAACTTGGGTCAACACGGTCTTGTTCCAGGTCTCCAAAATGACGGGTGGAGAAGGCTTTGGCATCTTTTTTACAGCTGGTTATTTAACCGAATTGGCGGTATTTAATCTAGTTGCCACCGCAGCAGGGGCACGCCTTCTATATGGAATGGGCCGTGACACACTACTGCCAAAGGCTATCTTTGCAAAAGTAAACAAGAAATGGAAAACCCCACACTGGAGCATTCTTATCATCGTTTCAATTGAATTTATTTTAGGTCTTAGCTCAAATATGACAACATTATCAAATCTAGTAAACTATGGTGCATTGTTTGGATTTGCCACACTGAATCTAGCTGTTATTTGGCTCTACTATGTGAAGAAAAAAGGGGAGGCGCCACTAAGTCTTGGTAGCACATCCAATTGGAAGCCAACTGGACTCAGCCATTTCCGATATTTTGCATTGCCTTTGCTAGCGTTTGCCGTGATCGTCTATGTAGCGATTAACATGGATAAATTAGCGTTATTAATTGGATCAGTTTGGTTGGGAGCCGGAATTGTATATTTGTTTGTAAAAACAAAAGGGTTCCGTAAGCTTCCGCCTCACTTAGATGTATAACCGTAACGACTAGAACACAATGAAAGGGGAGAGGTATATGCTAACACCTTTGAATGGAAAAACAGTCATCGTAACTGGATCAAGTAAAGGAATCGGGAAAGGGATTGCAAAGGTTTTTGCTAAACATGGAGCGAATGTCGCCGTCGTTTCTCGTAAGTTAAAAGATACACTTAGCTGCGTGGGGGAAATCCAGGACAATGATGGCATCGCGAAGGGCTTTGAAGCAGATGTTGCCAGTTATGAATCAATGAAAATTTTGGCTGAAGCCGTTACAGAGACTTTCGGAGGCATTGATATTCTTTGTTCCAACGCTGGAATTTTTCCAAACTCATCGATAGAAAATATGACCGCAGCTGAATGGGATACTGTGATGAATACAAATGCAAGGGGTGCTTTGTTTGGGATTCAAGCCTGCCTTCCTTTTTTGAAAAAAGCAGAAACTGGGCGGATCATTCTTACTTCATCGATTACCGGTCCGGTTACCGGCTATAAGGGCTGGTCACATTACGGAGCCAGCAAAGCGGCCCAGCTTGGTTTTATGCGCAGCGCAGCTTTAGAACTAGCACCCTATAATATTACGATAAATGCTGTAATGCCCGGAAATATCATGACTGAGGGTCTTGAGGAAATGGGTGAGGAATATCTGAAAAGCATGGCAGCGACGATCCCGATTAAGCGAATTGGAACGGTGGAGGATATCGCCTATGCTGCATTGTTCCTCGCCTCAAAGGAAGCGAGTTATATTACGGCGCAAACAATTGTTATTGATGGCGGTCAGGTGGTTCCTGAGAGTTTAGAGGCAATGGCTTAAGTATGATTATTTACAACATTTTAATATTAATGTAGAAACCCTCATTTCATGGAGGGTTTTCTTCACCAGAGAGGAGAAAACGATGTCTTTAGCCTATGAAGATCGAAAACGAACAATCTTAAAGAAATTGGTAATAGAAGAAAAAATCTATGTTCCCGACTTAGCTGAGTCCCTCAATGTTTCTTCAGAGACCATTCGCCGTGATTTGGAGCGCCTTGAAAAAGAAGGAAAGCTTCGGAAGGTATATGGGGGAGCAGTTTTAGCTAATGTTGAAACGACAGAACCACCCTTTGAGCAAAAAGCAACCATTAATCAGGCAGAAAAACGTGCCATCGCGAAAGCAGCAGCTGCTTTTATTGAAGATGGCGACATAATCATGATTGGAAATGGCACGACACTATTAGAAATGGTTCGTTTTTTACAGGATAAAAAAAATATAACGTTAGTCACTCATTCAGCTCCGGTATTGAAATCAGCTATTGAGATTTTTAAAGGGAAATTGATCTTTATTGGCGGAGAAGTCGATATTCATCAGCAATCGACACATGGTCCGCTTGCTGAAATGACCTTTAAGCAGCTAAAGGCAAATAAAGCCTTCATTTCTGCAGGTGGTGTTTCAATTGAAGACGGAATCACTGATTATGACTTAAATGAAGCGCATATGTCTCGGCTATTATTGGAAAGATCAGATGAATTATTTGTTCTTGCTGACCATACCAAAATGGGAGAGACAACCTTCGCCCATATTTGCGAACTAAACAAAGTCTCGGCCATCGTTTCAGATTGGAATTGTCCAAATGAATGGAAAGAGCGACTAAAAGAACAAAACATCCCCCTACTACAAGGAAAAAAGGAATAATTGGTGCCTGACCCCCGACGCGTTAAAACGTTAACGCACTGGGGGTCAGGCACCCGGAAAGAACTCTTTAGCTGTTTGGTTAATCCTCCAACTGGAAAGTATGGCTGAAATGAACTTTGCCGTTTTCATCCTTGATTTCTACGGTAGCTTGTTGCGTTGCAGGGTCGACACGGAACACGCCAAAGTTGAAGAAATTCCCTTCAGCATATAATTTTTCAGGGCCGAAGGTTGGGTCCAATGTCCCCGGATTAATCTTTATCGCTCCAATCGGACCGCTCACCAGCTCGTTATAATCTGTTTTTCCATCTTGATTGGCATCGTATTTGATTATCTCGGCAAAATGAACATCTGTTGTCACAAAGAAAACGTTTTTGATTTCATTTTCAATGATAAAATCAGAGATTTTTTTGAACTCGTTCTCAAATCCAGTTGGATCATTAGGATTTACTTGGTTGCCATTCGCCCATCCGTCTCTGGCCATTGCTTTTCCGGTTGGGATCGAAATTGGCACAGAAGAAGCGATTAATTTTACCTTGGCATCTGACTGAAGGAGCTCTTGCTTCAGCCATTGTAGCTGTTCCTCACCAATCATCGTTTTATCCGGTCCATCAGCCTGGGTGTTAGGCGCGCGGTAGCCCCGGTTGTTAAGGATGATCATATCCATTGTATCGCCCCAGGAATATTTCTGATAGAGCTTGTCCGCTTCACTGCGATCATTGGAAATTGGCCAGTAGTCTTTAAATGCGCGTAATCCGGTTGGAGTAAGTGGCTGGGAAGGACCTGAAAAGTCATTAATTACTTCATGGTCATCCCAATAGGAAAATGTTGGTGTTTTTTGCAATAGGCTACGGAACCCTGCATCAGTGCGAATTTCTTTGTATTTTGCCCAGAAATCCTGAACGGTCTTGGAAGGCGGGTTCGGCACAGCCGGTGTAGGGCTATCGGCATAAATGGTGTCTCCGGCGTATAAGAAGAAGTCCGGATTTAATGCAGCCATTGCATTAAAAGACTTATATGGTGGAATCTCCCCGTGGCCGCCCGTATCTCCACCCCAAACCATCGTTACCGGATTCAAGCTGTCTTCTGCAGGTGCTGTTTTGAATGTACCATTTACGGTATAGTTGCTGGAAGCTGCATGTGCCCGGTAATAATAAGTGGTATTCGGGGTTAATCCGTTAACCTCTACATTTACTGTAAAATCATTCACTTCATCCGCAGGGCTTGTTTTAACGATTGTATCGTGTTTAAAGCTGCTGTCAGTTGAAATTTCAAATTGGACTTTTGCGTTTTTATTAGTTCGTGCCCATAAAATCGCTGAAGAATCTGTTACATCGCCGCTCGCTACTCCATGTGAAATGAAAGGCTTGTCCAGTAATTCCTCAAATCGATCAGGGTAGTTTGTGAACTGGCCGTCAACCCCGAGGGAGAGCAGTGATACCATGTCATCCTGAGAATTGACCGTCCAAGGGTGAACCAATAGCTTGTTCTGATGAGCAGCTTGCATTAGCTTCGGAACAACAAGGTCTTTGCTTGGACCAACCCCTGCTGCATATTCAGTGATTCGCTTCATTTCCTGGTAAACATCCTTGCCTGCTAGCATACTTCCTGTATAAAGCTGAATCAGCTTTACATTCGGCACAAGATTATGCAACTTTCGAAGGCTTTCCTCACTGAATGATTCAAGGAAAAGCATTTCATCATCCAAGGCATTGGTCTTTTTCAAGACTTCGATTAATTTTTCTTCCATCCCCGGATAAACATTTGGTGCTTTCGTTTCCATGTAAAGACCGACTTTTTCGTTTCCGTGCTGTTTCACAAATTCAATTGCTTCCTCAAGTGTAGGGACTTGCTCCCCAACGTATTCTGTTTTTGCCTGATTCGGATAGGATTTATTAAACCATGAGCCAGCATCAAGACGCTTGATTTCTTCGAGAGTAAAATCTTTTACCCGCCATGGTGCCCGGTCCGGATAAAGTTCCTTTGCGTTGGTTGTCCGAGCGAGAGTTTCATCATGCAGGGCGATTAAATGACCATCCTTCGTCATTTGTAAATCGAATTCCACATAATCTGCTCCCATGGTCATGGCCTGCTTATAGGCGGCAAGTGTGTGTTCCGGACCGTATGCAGAAGCACCGCGGTGGGCAATAACCGCTACATCAGAGGTAAGTGGCTTTAATGTCGATTGCCCATTATCAGTAGCACTCATTTCAATCGGTTTAGCTAAAACCGCATAAGGAGTTGCTATGGCGGTAGTTAAGGACAAACAAGCAAGCCCAGCTATTAAACTCTTTTTCATATTTTTTTCATCTCCTATAAATTTAATGATTTGATTTTAAAATTATAGGAGGATTATTTAGGGGCTATTAATAGGGTGTGAATATTCTGTAAACTAAGAGGAAACAGTTCTTTCCTCACATCATAATGGATGGGGGTAGGGATAAATGACCTAGTTGAGGGGAGTTCCTGGGGACGGTTCTACTGTATCTCTTTTAATTCGGGGAACATAGTATTTCTACCTCTTGTCCTTTTTACGGTTTGATTATATGTGAACCTCTCTTTCTTCTATTCTTCTTTTTGTTTTTGCAATATAATAAAGTGGTAAATATTAATCTACCATTTTATAGGAGTTCTAGAATTGATAGTATATCAAGAGATTGGGAACAGAAGAACCGTCCCTAAGGAGGAGAAATTCTATTGAAGTTGTTTTATAAGGTAGGAACGTACATGATCATTTTTGCTCTACTGTTAAGTTATGTTCCCGCAAACACAATAATGGGTCATTTCAACACGATTAAAGAAACGAAGGCTTCTGTTTTGTTAACTAGAGAAGCTGCAAAAAAGTTCGAGGGGAAAATTGCTGCGGGTTATCGAAATACCTCTTACATCCGAGCAGATGGGACTGTAGGTTCAACAGGGTATAACGGCTCCGGCCAAATAAACACGGGTGAGTGGAATGATATTGTTAAAGTGGCTCCAGGCTTTTATCACACTGTGGGTTTAAAAAGCAACGGGACTGTCGTTGCAACAGGTCATGATCCTGATGGACGATCGGAAGTGGCTGGATGGACGAATATCGTGGACATTGCAGCAGGGGATGGCTTTTCAGTCGGATTAACAAGGGATGGAGCCATTATTGCAGTTGGAGAAAATGCATCTTTTCGTTCGAATTTCAGTAATGCTAACGGGATTATTGCCATTGCAGCTGGAGTGGAACATACCGTTGGTTTGAAAAACGATGGAACGGTTGTTGCTGCTGGGGTTAATTCTTTTGGACAAGCAAATGTCACGGATTGGAAGGATATTGCTTCAGTCGTTGCCGGTGGCTATCATACAGTCGGTTTAAAAACGGATGGCACAGTAGTTGCGGTAGGAGATAACCAATTTGGTCAGTTAGATGTTAATGAATGGGAAGATATAGTTTCCATTTCCACTAGCTTTACGGTAACACTGGGATTGAAAAGTGATGGAACCGTGGTTGCGGCTGGGTTTGATGGATATTCTCAAAAGGCTGTATCTGATTGGAACAATATTGTTGCCATATCAGCAGGATATGAACATGTAATTGGTTTGAAAAGTGACGGTACCATTTTAACAGCTGGATACAGTGATTTTGGGCAAAGGGCTGTGAATGATTGGAGTGATATAAAGTCTATATCTGCCGGCGGTTTTCAAACAGTTGGCTTGAAAACGGATGGAACAGTAGTTGGAGCAGGAAATAATGATTATGGTCAGCTCAATGTAAGTGGATGGAGCGGGATTAAAGCAGTTGCAGCTGGATTTCATCACACTGTAGGCTTGAAAGAAGACGGAACCGTGGTGGCAACCGGATATAATTCCTCTGGTCAGCTAAACGTCGGTGATTGGAAGGACATCGTAGCGATCGTGGCTGGGATGCAATATACTGCTGGTTTAAAAAGTGATGGGACCGTGGTAGCGACTGGCTATGATTTTCAAGGACTAATCTCAGATGTTGGAAGTTGGAGTGATATTGTCGCACTTTACGGTGGTGAATCCCATATTTTTGGCATAAAAAGTGATGGAACCGTTATTGGTTCCGGGACGAACCAAGAGGGCGGACAAAAAAATGTAGGAAATTGGACGGATATTGTCGCTGTTGCCACAGGGAATTCCCATACTGTTGGGCTGAAGGCTGATGGGACGTTGGTATTTGTCGGCTATAACAGCTATGGGTTAATCTCAGATGCAAGAGAATGGACGAATATTATATCGATTTCTGCCTGTCGGGATCATCAAGTTGGTTTGAAAAACGATGGTACAGTCGTTGCAAATGGTGATTTTACAGATGGGGCAAAAAATATTAGTCAGTGGAAAGATATTATCGCCATCAGTAGTGGTTACAATCATGTTGTGGGGTTAAAAAGAGATGGAACCGTTGTAGCAACCAGGAATATTCCGGACGATCAAATTCTAAGTACTGAGAATATTTCAGTGAATAAGAAGGTTGTAAAACCGACTGATGTAGTAAATATTAAACTCCGAAATAATGGGTTGTATACCATTCAGGATAATCAATTGCAACTTATGAAAGGGGACACTGTTTTATTTGATGGACAAATGAATGTCGAGGATGAAACGGACCGTGCTATTTCATATACAGTAAAACCAAGCGATATTGGAAATATTACGTTAAAGTTTCCTGGTGTTTACGATTTATTCGGAAATCCGGTAACAAGACAAAATGCCTTTCAAGTCATTCCGTTACAATCATTAGTTTCCTCCAAAACACAGACAAAATCGGGAGATAAAATTACTTTAACAGCTACTTTTTATCAAAGTGTAAAGCCTGATTTTACATTGGAGTTGAGGGGGGGAGCAGATTTACAGGCAACACAAATGAATGAAGTGGTCGGAAGCAATGGCACAAAATTTACTCTGGACTACACAGTGCCAAGTAATTATGTGGAAGGTCAAGTTGATGCTGCTGTACAAAATGTAACAACGGTAGATGGTACTGTATATGGCAGTTATACAGAAAATGCTGTTTTCGCAAAAACGAATAATCCACTCCCTATCCAATCACTTACCGCATCAAAGACGCTTGGGAAAATAGGGGACAAAATAACGATTACTGCAGATTTCTCAGAAAGTGTTAAACCAGGTGTTCAGATCACGCTTGTTGGGGAAAATTTCACGCTACCGTCAGCGACAATGACGGAAGTAACCGGCAGTAACGGGAAAAAGTATATCTATACTTATCCGGTTGAGGTGAATGTCAACGGTGCAATCGCTGCTCAAATTAGCAACGCTTATGATCAAAACGGCAGTTTGTATGGAGAATATCAACATTCTAATTTATTTGTATCGGACGGCATGCCTCCATATGTTAAAGGAATGTCGGCCTCGGCAACCACTGGTAAACTGGGTGATAAAGTTGTTATTACTGCAACGTTCTCTGAACCGATAAAACCGATTGTCAAACTTTCATTCTATCATGGTGCTGTTTTATCGCCTACAGTCATGAAAGAAGTTCCCGGTACAAATAAAACTCAATATAGTTACGAATATACAATTGATCAATATGCTACAGGTCCGGTTTATGCAGACATTCGAGATGTTGAGGACTTAGCGGGAAATAAATACCCGGGTATTAACCGGGATGGAAGATATTTTACCTTCAATTTATTTAATCCGGATGGTGTGAAACCAACTGTTCAAACCTTTTCTTCCGATAAAAACATATACGAAGCAGGAGATGTCGCCTC
Source organism: Neobacillus terrisolis (assembly GCF_051233475.1). Lineage (NCBI taxonomy): Bacteria > Bacillati > Bacillota > Bacilli > Caryophanales > Bacillaceae > Neobacillus > Neobacillus terrisolis. Next base: position 261,371 of record NZ_JBKFGH010000013.1, read on the forward strand.
CTTCACCGCCACTTTAAGTGAACCGGTAAAATCGGGTGTGAAGATCAAGTTATCTGGGGCCATTAATGAAGAGTATGAAATGACTCAGGTCGATGGCAAAACTTATGAGTTTTATTATGTCATTCCGAATGATCTATTTGGAAATGTTAATGTGGAGTTGCTTAATATTGAGGATTTAGTAGGGAATACCAATCAGTATTCAAAATCTAACGCCTTTTTTATCAGTGATCCAACAAATGCAAAACTATCTGCCATTTCGATAAAATCGGGAACGGTAACCTATCCGTTATCACCAAGCTTTTCACCGGGGGTGTATGAATACCGTACGACTGTTCCGAGTATACTTTCTAGCATTAATGTTGGAGCCATTACCGAAGATCTAAACACATCAGTAACTGGGCTTGGAACTGTAAATGTCAAACTGGGCGATAATGTCATTTTGTTAACATCAACTTCAAAGGATGGTACGAAAAAGACGTATAAGATCATCGTAACAGTAAAAGATATCGCACCAACAAACGTAAAGGCAAGCTCCAATTCCTATAATAGCGTAAAAATAACTTGGTCTGCAGTAAGTGGGGCTTCAGGATATGAGATTTATAGATCTACATCCAGCACCGGGACTTTTTCTAAAATAGCATCTACTGCCAGTACCTCATATATCAATACATCACTGAACACGGGAACCACTTATTACTATAAAGTTCGAGCCTACAAGACTGGAACAACAACAAAATATAGTAAATTTAGTTCAGTGGTTTCTTCTAAAGCTATTCCGGCAACGCCAAGTTCAGTTAAGGCAGCTTCATCATCTTACAATAGTATTAAAACAAGTTGGGCTGCAGTAACTGGTGCAAGTGGATATGAGGTGTATCGAGCCACATCCAGCACAGGAACTTACTCACGGATCGGAACGACGACCGCGACAAGTTTTAACAATACAGGCCTGACAACAAATAAGTCCTATTATTATAAAGTTAGGGCTTATCGATTAGTTGGAAGTACTAAGGTTTATAGTGGTTATTCTAGTGTGGTTTCGGCCAAACCGATCCCTTCGGTACCAACAAATTTCAAGGCAACAAGAGTAAGCTCAACCAGCCTAAAGCTAACATGGAGTTCAGTTACTGGCGCAAGCGGCTACGAAATTTACAGAGCCACATCCAGCACAAGCACCTACAGCCTCCTAAAAAGCACAACATCTTTGTATTACACAAACAGCAGCCTAACAACTGGAAAAACTTATTATTATAAAGCAAGAGCTTATAGAATGGTTGGAACAACAAAAGTATACAGCGGCTGGACAACAGTGATTAGTGCCAAACCTTGATACAGGGGAAGCAAGGGGACGGTTCTCTTGCTTCTTTTTTATAGGGGGAGGGACGGTTCATGCGAACCTTTCGGTGACGCAAGAACCGTCCCTTTGCGTTTCTTTGGCGGCTTATCATTTTCTGCGGCACTCGTTCTTTACCCCTAATCGGATTAAAAAAACAGCATTTCACACATTTTTCCTAAATATCTTCTATATTAAGCGAGGTATAGCCCTTCATATGATAAAATAGCTGAAAATGGGAATGGTGGTGTGTTGAATGGGTAAATGGGTGTCAGCAACTGAAAAGCGCAGTTTTCTTAAATGGTTTTTGGACAATCAGCAGCTGAAACGGAAGGAAGCACGTAAAGTTATAGAATTTATCATTCATCATTTCCATATACTTGAAAATGCTCAGTTCACGGAGAAAATTATGCTTGATCGAAAAACGATTGTGATTTCAAGCGTAGGTTCGGATGAACCTGGTTTTGTGTATTACTTTCAACAACGTAAATCAGAGGAAGTACCGACTGCGATTGGAGATTTGATGATGAATCCCTCAGAAAAAGTGAATCTCATTTTTCATTTTAGAGGAAAGATGGAAAATTACCGTTATTTACAACTGATTGAACAACCCGCTATAGAAAATATTAAACAGTATGCTCAATTTCAGAAGTATGAAAAAGAAGTAAACGACCTTATTGAGAAAATTTCGCTAGATTACGAGATAGCCCTTGTTAAAAAACAGATTGATGAAGCCCTGGATCAGAAAGATGAGGAATTATTTAAAAGCTTAACAGGCAGGCTGAAGGAGCTTGATGTAAAAAGCGAAAGAATCATAGGTGTGGCCCCTTCGTTACCTTGATTTCCTCAACCGGAAGAAATCACAGGGACGGTTCTCATGTGTTCAAGTTGTTGACGAAACAACAAGGACGACTCTTTTTGAAGATACTTTTAATGGAAAATATGAATAAAAATCCCTGTTATTTGTTGGTAATTTTTATATAATAGGTTTAGAGAGGAGTGCTCAGTCTTTCTGTAGTGCTCCATTTTTATTTTTAATAAGAGATGGGAGAGAAATTTCAGTGTCAAATGAAAATGAGGGGTTCTTTGATAAAGACAAACAAACAGAGCCAAGACGGAAGGTTGAACGGAAAGAAGGAGAACCGACTGCTGCCTTTAAAGGGGCATCATGGGCAGCGCTGATTGTTGGGGTAGCGGCATATCTTATCGGTTTATTTAATGCCGCGATGCAGCTGAACGAAAAAGGCTACTATTTTGCAGTTTTAGTGTTCGGGCTTTATTCAGCGGTGTCATTGCAGAAAGCGGTTCGGGATAAGGAAGAAGGTATTCAGGTTACGAGCATTTATTATGGAATCAGCTGGTTTGCATTGATTGTTTCGATTTCCTTGATGGCAATCGGGTTATATAATGCCGGAAGTATTGTATTAAGCGAAAAAGGGTTTTATGGAATGGCCTTTGTGCTTAGTGTATTTGCTGCCATAACGGTACAAAAAAATATTCGCGATACCCAGCGTGCTAGAGAACGAGATTAAGTGAAACAAGGGGACGGTTCTTGTGGCACCAAAAGGTGCACAAGAACCGTCCCCTTGCACCCACAAGCCCCCCCTGTTCACCTTGACAGTTATTATGATCTATTTTAGAATATATTAGAATAATAATTGAATAGACCTCACTTTTTGCTTGTGGGGTAGAGGCGCGATATTTAACAGTCTTTAGTGGAGCCGGAGAGGCAATGATACTAAGGAGAAGGAAATGTCGCCGAAGCTTGTAATATCTCCAATATTACTGGCTGGGTCTGCAGTTAAGAACTGCAGGACTGTCTCAATAAACTTCCCGGTTTATTGAGTTGTGCTATCTCATTTGGGAAAAACGAGGATTTAGGGCTACTTATAAATATAAGACCTGAGTTCATCGCTCAGGTCTTTTTTGTATATAAAAAGCACCTGTAGAAATGAACTAGCACACTCGCTTCGAGGCAGTCGAAACATATTTTAAGGCTTGGAAACTATATTTATTTTAAAAAAGGAGAGTATCATTATGGTGAAAAAATTATCATTATTACTAGCTATGTCTCTGGCAGCTATCATTCTATTAGCAGGCTGTGGTTCTTCTGAAAAATCAGGTGAATCTTCAAAAAAAGAAGCGGATACGTTTAAAGTGGGTCTTGAAGCCGGATATGCCCCTTTCAACTGGACTCAAATGGATGATTCCAATGGTGGAGTGAAAATTGACGGCAATGCGGAATATGCTGGCGGATATGATGTTGAAATCGCTAAAAAAATTGCTGAAGGTTTAGGAAAAGAGTTAGTTATTGTGAAAACGGAATGGGATGGACTTGTACCATCATTAACTTCTGGAAAAATCGATGCGATTATCGCAGGTATGTCACCAACAGCAGAGCGTAAAGAGACGATTGATTTCTCAGACAACTACTATAAATCAGATTTAATTATGGTTGTGAAAAAAGGCGGAAAGTACGAAGGCGCTAAATCGATTCAAGATTTTAGTGGCGCAAAAATCACGGCCCAATTAAACACATTTCACTACTCCGTTATCGATCAAATTAAAGGTGTGAAAAAAGAGCCGGCAATGGATAACTTCCCGGCAATGCGCGTTGCTCTTGAATCAGGTGTTATTGATGGCTATGTTTCTGAACGTCCAGAAGGCGTGAGTGCTTCATCGGCAAACGATAACTTTGCGATGGTAGAATTTACCGAAGGCTTTAAAACATCTGATGATGATACAGCAATCGCAGTTGGTGTGGCAAAAGGTAGTGCTTTTACGAAAAAAATTAACGAAATTTTAGCTGGAATATCTGAAGAAGAGCGTCAAGAAATTATGGACAATGCCATTAAGAATCAACCGGCAGCGAAATAAGGAAGATATGAAACCGAGTGTATGTGATGCATTCGGTTTCATAAATGTAGGAGGATAAAAATGAGCTTAGAGTGGATCATCAAAATTGTCTCAGAAAATGGGCCAATGTTTCTTCGTGGAGCCGGTATAACACTCGTCATCGCCATCGTTGGGACCATCATTGGCTCAATCATTGGTTTATTGATTGGGGTAATCCGAACGATTCCAATACCTGAACGAGGAATAAAGAAAATATTTTTAAAAATCATAAATGCGATTCTGTTTGCCTATATTGAGTTTTTCCGCGGCACGCCGATGATTGTGCAAGCGATGGTTATATATTATGGTTCGGCATTGGCCTTTGGCTATGATATGGACCGCTTTTACGCAGCCATCTTTATCGTATCGATTAACACAGGGGCATACATGTCCGAAATTGTCCGCGGCGGGATTGTTTCCATTGATAAGGGGCAGTTTGAAGCGGCGCAAGCGATCGGGATGAACCATTTTCAAACGATGTTTACAATCATCATTCCACAGGTTATCCGTAATATTTTACCAGCAACAGGGAATGAGTTTGTTATCAATATTAAGGATACGTCGGTTCTGAACGTTATCTCGGTTTCAGAGCTATACTTCCAAACGAAATCGATTGCCGGCAACAACTTTAGATATTTTGAATCGTTCTTTGTTGCTTGTATTATTTATTTTGTGATGACCTTTACGGTAACGAGAATTTTGCGATTAATTGAAAGAAAGCTGGATGGTCCGGACAATTACATTTTGATGGGCAATCAAATGCAAGTGGAAACAGCTGAAGATAAGCTTGTTCGTGAAAAAAATAGTGATGGAAATCGAGTATAGGACGAAGGAGGAGATAACATGGAAACTGTCATTGAAATTCAGCATTTGAGCAAATCCTTTGGTTCTCATGAAGTATTAAAAGACATCGATTTTTCAGTGAAAAAAGGAGAAGTAGTCTGCATCATCGGCTCCTCTGGGTCTGGTAAATCCACTCTTCTTCGTTGCGTCAATCTGTTAGAAAAACCAAGCGGCGGTCAAATTATTTATCATGGTGAAAATATATTAGATGAAAAGCATGATATTTACGAATATCGTAAAAATCTAGGAATGGTATTCCAGCAATTTAACTTGTTTAATAATCTCAATGTGATGATGAATTGTGTTGTTGGACAAATGAAGGTGTTGAAACGTTCCCGGGAAGAGGCTGAAAAGGTCGCGCTGAAATATTTGCAGGTGGTGGGCATGGATAAGTATGTAAACGCCAAGCCAAAGCACCTGTCAGGCGGGCAAAAGCAGCGTGTCGCCATCGCGCGGGCGCTATCGATGGAACCGGATGTGATGCTGTTTGACGAACCAACATCAGCGCTTGACCCGGAAATGGTCGGAGACGTTCTTAAGATCATGAAAGAACTGGCACATTCTGGCCTGACGATGCTGATCGTAACCCACGAAATGGAATTCGCGCGCGAGGTTTCAGATCGCGTCGTGTTTATGGACAAAGGTGTTATCGCCGAAGAAGGAACACCCGAACAAATCTTCAACAACCCAACCGAAGCCCGAACCAGAGAATTCCTGAAGCGAACTTTGAGTTAGTGACAGGTGACAGGGGGACGGTTCTTGCGCACCTTTTTGGTGCACAAGAACCGTCCCCCTGTTTTGTTGACCACTTGAATTTTGTTCAACAAATTGACAAAATTCAAGCTCATTTTTTACCCGTTTTCTTCTTATATATATAACGAGAAGAGGAAAAGAAGTAAATCCTCTCCCTCAAATAATGAAAGAAGGTGGCGGTTATGTCATTCGCTCACTATGATGAAATTGTTGAGATCTGTTTGGGAATGGCAGAAAGGGAAGAAAGATTAAACAAGGTTGAGCACTTCTATGAAGAGATGGATTTCGATAAGAATTATTTTGACGAGCTTGAACTGGGCAGGGATGAGTTAGTTGAGGAAAATAAGCACGAAGAAAAAGTGTTGTTGCACGCTTGAATCAGGGGGACGGTTCTTGTGCTTCCATTTTATGAAGTAATACTTTTTGAAATATGCTCACCACATTCGTGGTGGGCTTTTTCGTTTAAATCAATAATGAACAGGAAAATTGAACCTGCCCAAGAGATAAAACGAATCTTCCCTTTAAAAAATATGTTAGAATGAATATGAAAATGAATAATTTTTCCAGTTGATCAGATGTAATTTATTCTGTTTTTTGTAACCTTTATCCTTTTTACGTCGTCCTACTTGTGGATTTTTTGGAAAGAGGGGGGTGATTTAAATTCCTTCGAATAAGGGAAATCATCTTGAAAGGAAACAATCAGAATTACAGTCACTGGAATCTATATTTCTATTAAAAGATTAGGAAAGAGAAATGGTTCAACTTATCCTTTCCCTGCCGAGAATTTGATAAAAGAAATCAGCAAGTTGCTTCATTATAAATGAATCTGCGGTAAAACAGATTGCACCGAGGAAGGGAAAAGCTTCGCTTAACCTGCTCTCAATCTGAAGGGGGTACTTTCCATGAAAAAGGAAGATCCTAAAAGAAGTTTTACACCGAATAAAGTTATTAATGAAGAGGACGAAAAAAATATTCTGGCTAAAATGGATGGCCGGCACTTAAAACGAAGAAAGTTAAAGCCCCTTTTTCCCCGGATTGTTTCTGTAATTAGTATGGGACCTGCTTTAGTATTGATCCTCATCGTATTAGTGGGCTGCGAAACAGGTTTTTTGAACCGGGGGGAAAATGCAGAGCGGACTGAAGGAAAACCAAAAGTAACTGATCAAGAAAAAACTGCTGAAGAGGTAGTTCCAAAGGAAAAGGAAGATGTTCCTACTGAAGAGGTTTTGTCGAGGGAGCAAATTAGGGAGGTTATGGAGAATTATAATAAGATTGAAGGAATTATTAAGGGGATTGAATTCAGTTATTTTGATGGAGATGCTCTTAAATCTACCGACTCCATTACGGAAGAGGTTTTGAGTTTGTTACCAGAAGATTTATCTGATATTGCATCAAAAAATATGATTGAAAATGAACTTCCTAAAAATATAAAACCATGGATAATTAGCAATGGTGAAAATGGGCTTTTCCCAGAGGTTTACTTTGATGCAAGGATGAAAGTGTTGGAAAATACGCCGACGAAAGTAAAGGTAAAGACCTTCCAGTTAGCAGTTGAATCTTCTTACTATTATGGTTTGAATGTATTTGTAACGGCTATTAAGGAAGATGGTAAATGGGTCATAGATAGTTATGAAACCACATCAAGCCTTGAAAACGAACCAATAAATATGACAAAAGATGAATATCACACATATATGGAGCATAGAGAAGGAGCAGGGGGAATAGAATTTATTGCCGAAGAAACCGCGTTAGACCCTCTGACCAATAAGGAATCTAAAGTAAATGTCATTAAGTCTATGAATAGTGGCTATAAAATGGCTCATTTTGCAGACACTGGCTATATTTCAGGTGAGGTTTTAGCGAAGTATGAATAAATAGAGGGACGGTTTTGAATTCAAGGGGACGGTTCTTGTGTCACCAAATGGTGCACAAGAACCGTCCCCTTGCTACTTTTATTAGGGAATTTTTGGTAATATATAGATTGATGGAGAAGTGATAAAAATTTAAATAATGTTAATAGTCCTCGGCTTATCCATTTATATTAAATTTTTATGGAGATTGAATCTAAAAAGTAAAAGGTAGAAGAGGGGATGGCTATGGAACTAAGTAAAAGTCCAAGTAAAAAAATGTACGGGGTTTCGGCTGTGCTTTTAGTAATTGGTATTGCTATGAGTCTTACCCTCGTATTCCAATTGCTGGGTGGTAGTGAAAAAGATTTACGGTTTGTAGCACCGGGAAGTAAAGAATTTACGGTTGATAAGGAAGGAACTTATACCATTTTTTATGAGCATAAGAGTGTGGTAGACGGGAAGGTTTATCTCACCGATGAGAATATTCCTGGGTTGTTGGTATTGGTTCAAGAGAAAGAATCGGAAGATCCTGTAAAATTGGTTAAATCGACCAACTCTTCATACAATCTTAATGGCCGTGAGGGAGTTTCCTTGTTCAAATTTAAGATTGAAAAACCAGGCACCTACGAGCTGTTGGCTGCCTACGAAGATGTCGACGGACCCAAAATCGTCCTCTCCGTAAAAAGAGACTTCGTTCAGTCCCTATTGCTGGGTATAGGAGGCACATTAATCGGTGTAGGCTTCACCCTTGCCTCCATCATTCTGTTCATCGTAACCTATTTGAAGAGAAAGTAGACAGGGGGACGGTTCTAATTGGGGCCAATCCGGAAGTTTTGCGAGCAAAAAGGCACAACTAGTTAATACTGACTAGTTGTGCCTTAGCTTTTTTCTATGACACAAAACAAATCGCAAAAGTTTGATTGCCGGAGAAGAATGAAGTGTAAGCTTCTTCAAATTAATTAATTAATTAATCAAACGTTTGATTAAACTTACATGAAATGCCAATCGCCTTTGTTAAAATATCTGAATTTTTGTGGACGGCTGTGTGGCTTTTGTCGCACGAGAGCCGCCCCTTTGCATCAATGTTTTGCATCTACGTACCGACCATAATAAGTGGCAATAATAATAATTAGTCCTCCAATCCATCCAATTGCTGAAAGGTATTCGTTACCTATGAAAATAGCAAATATTGCAGCAAATAATGGCTCAGTACCCATTAATAAACCTACTCTGGTTGGAGATGTCTTTCGGATCATTGTTAACTGAATATAAAATGCAAAAAGAGTGCTAAATATAGCTAAATAACAAGTTAAAGACCAAAATAAAATGGAGTTAGGTACAGTAATTGAATGGATGCCATTTAATGATACTGCCATAATTCCCAAGCAAATAGTAGCAACACCTAACTGGATTGTAGTTAAAGCACCTGAATCCATCTCTTTTTTACCTTGTGTTAATTTACTAGTAAATGTCATTTGAACTGCTCTTAATATTGCTGCAAGAAAAATAAACAAATCCCCAATATTAAAATGATATCCTTGTTTTAAGGTGAGCATACCTGTTCCTATAATAGATAAAAAAACAGCTACAAGGATGCCGCTCTTTAATCTATTTCTTGAAACAACAGAATCTATCAAAGGGGTGAAGACAACAGTTAGACTGATAATAAACCCGGCATTAGCAGCCGTTGTATAGTGAACACCATATGTTTCGGAAACAAAAATACCAACTAAAAATAATCCAATAATAATTCCTGTAATCCAGGTATTTTTAGATGCATTATACAAATTTTTCCATGTAAAAAGCAGCATGACAACAACGGTTAAAAAGAATCTTATGAATAAAAAGGAAAAAACATCATAGTCCTCTAAGACAATTTTTGTAACGGCATAACTTGATCCCCAAACTATTGCAACCATCAGCAGAGAAAGATCGGCTATTAATTCACTTTTCTTTATGTTTCTTTCCATTAATTGAGGCAAAATTTTGTGCACCATCTCTCTTCATGATTTCTCTCTATGGTTGAGCAAAAAAGTTATTCCCCAAAACCATAAATAGGAAGTTTGATATATTCCTTTTATAAAAAGTAAAGAAAAGCCTATACATTATCCAGTATATGGCTTTCTTTACCTTTAAATTTTTTTGTTATTCTTTAGTGAAGGCTGCTACCAATACATCTCTATAAGCTTCTTTTCCGGATACATCCACTTGTATTGCTGTTGTACCGTGCATTGTTATCTCATCATCAGCCATTATTACGTCTAAAGGTTGATTGAGAGTAACCGTACCGATTTCATTTTTCTCATTATCATAAATAGTAGATTCACCACCTACTATATTATTGCGTTGAACCATCATGATGGTAATGTAAGAAACACCATCCCGGTGAATTCCTTCGGGTGTTGGTAACCCTGCAACACCTTCTTGAGCAAAAATCCGATATGGATGTATTTTGATGTTCCAATTATGTTGCCTTTTTTCAGTTTGATTAAAGACCTCGGCGCACCATTTCAAGTATCCAGTAAAAAATTCATTCTTTACAACATAATCCTCAAGTGGATCAAAATGTCTTTCAATTCCCCCGTTAAGCGAGTTAATATAACTTGGCTGACTATAAGGTTTGTGTGGAAGAAGGGAAAGGTCACCATTTTCCGAGGAATAACAAAATTCACTAAAACGTCTAAATCTATATTTTCCATTATCGCCCATGTATTTATCGATTGTCAAAGCGTTCCAGCTGCTAGAAAACTCGTTCCAACTACCCTTAGAAAAGAATTCTTGTTCCCTAAGTTTCTCTCCTTCAATAAAAACCGCACCATTTGTTTTTATCTGAATAGAAGCCTCATTCTTTAGAAGATTTTTATCATTGGTGATTACAAGATTATTTAATGATCCATTCATTTTTATTCCACCTCTTCTATTAATTCTAATTTTTTATTAAAATATTAAGCTAATGATGGAATTTTGATTCGTTGTCGATTAGCTTCTTCTTTTTCCCAATTGTCTCGATCACGAATATAAATTGGTTTATTTGCACGGTATGATTTAACCTCTAATGTACGCCAGTCTAAACGATAAGTTATAGTGCCACTAACCTTCTTAGAAACATTTAATATAAACATTTCAGCCGCTTCTTTTAAGGTTTCAAACCATCTTCCTTCAATAGCTTCTCTTACCCAAATTTGCTCAACACTTAATTTCTCACGAATCGTTTCCGCGCCTATACATGCAGTTTCTAAATGGCGATATGCATCAAGAAGAATATGTGCTGCAGGCATTTCTCGAACTTCAAGGACTTTTTCTCCACCTGCAAGATGCTCAAGTCCTGTAAAACGCCCCAATCCGTAAGCGCCTACGTTACTATTTAGGAATTCAATCATTTGTAATAAAGGCATCTTAGTCCCGTTTACATAAGTAGGTATTCCACCTTCGAAAGTTATAGATATTTGACTTGATTCCTTAGTGGATTGTGATGAGCTCCATCTATATAGTGTTTCAGGTGTTCTAAAATCCTCTGGATCATCCAACATACCTGACTCAAATTCCCGGCACCATAGATTTGAATCACCACTGTAGTTTCTTTTATTGAATGATTCAATACCGAATTTATAAAGATTTTGTGCTTTTTCCTTTCTTGTAAGAGCACTAAATTCATAAGGAGTACCATAATATCCATTAAAGTCTAGTTGTTCAATTGCGCCATTTAAACGTCTTAAACTATTCTGTGATTGATTTGCTGTGTGTAGAATTACATCGCAATTTAACTGCCCGGCTAAATCCACTGCCTCCTTAGCGATAAGTGGGCGGCTAAGTGAAGAACTAATAGGGTGTACACCAAAATAAATAGACTTTGAGGCGATAGCTGGTACAATAAAATTTTGAACAAATTCTTTTTTTCTATCTATTATTATTGAATTTGCGCCTAACTTAGCAGCAAGATTTTTAATTTCTTCATAATCAAGATCGTCTCCTAAATCCACTGATAGAGCAGTAACGTTAGTGCATTTTTGTTGGGAGAGAAGATATAAAAGATAAGCACTGTCTAATCCACCACTAAAAAGAGTTAGTACTCGAGATTCTGGAGTAACCACTTCTCGCAAATCTTCGATACTACGTATTCTTTTATTTTTATTCAATTACCTCACCTGGTCCTTCGTTTAAATTTTTAATCAGTCTTCTGGATGAAAGAGTAAGCCAAAACATTTTGACAAATATTGATCTCCTTTGAAAAAAACTGGCTAATGGAATAAAGGCCCTAGGAAATGCTGCAATGTGAAGAAATCAAAACAGCGCAGAAAAAAATAATTTCCGCTAAAATATTCTTATGGTAGCACCGCCTTTTAGAATTAGTTGCATTAACATCTAAAAAATAATGTTAATTTATTAATCGAATATAATATACACAAAAAGGGTGTTCAACCATATTTGTGTATTTTTACAAATTTTTACCATCAATTTACAAGGGCTTATTAGGACGTTGAAAGTCTTTACAAATCATAAAAGGAGGATTATTGAGGAATTAGTCAGATTTTGAGAATGGTCATAATGCTCAAAAACTGGTATTCAAGTTGAATTTGGTGTTAGGTTTTCTTCATGCTATTGTAGTTGAGAGGTAACGTGCCAAAAGAACAGTCTCTCTGTACGCCCTTTTTATTCAAACAGGACAAGCGCTCAAGCAATATCCTCTTATTCTCATAAACTGTACGAAAAGTATAGTTGGAGGGATATTGATTGTTCGGTTATTCGATGGTTCAGATGGTCCGTGCTCATGCAGATAAATTGGATCACCCATTACGGGAAAAAATCTTAAATCTCTATAAACCCTTTAAATGGACTCCTTGCTTTTTGCATAATTTATTTGAAGGGGCTTTAAAGAAAAGTCGAAAGTTTTCGGTCATAATTGAGTTCGAAGATGGATGCTATGATACTGGGTGTCAAGAAGTAGAGGGAGTTATGAAACAGCACATGAGAAATAGAATTAGACACCACTTCTCCAGGGTTTCCTGCTGTAGTGCAGATATGACCCCTAATGGTTTAGAAGGAGTGCTCTCTAGCTGTAACCATATTAAAAGAGTGTATTTAAATACAGAGGTTCGGGCCCTTCTTAATGTAGGTGTACCCTCAGCCAATGCAAAAAAAATCGTAAGAAACGGTAAGGAATTAACAGGCAGCGGCGTTAAAATTGCAGTAATAGATACAGGTATTCATCAACATCCAGATTTGGGAGATAGAATTAAAGGTTTTGTAGATTTTATTAATAATAGAGCCGAGGCTTATGATGATAACGGACATGGAACTCACTGTGCAGGATGTGCCGCTTCTGCTTCTGCACAATATGCGGGGCCTGCTCCCGGCGCGGATTTGATAGGGGTGAAGGTGCTAGATAAATTAGGCTCAGGCTCTCTTGAAACCGTTATGAGAGGGGTTGAATGGTGTATCCAGTACAATGAAGACGAAAATAACCCTGATAAAATCGATATTATCAGCATGTCGTTAGGGAGCGCAGCACAAAATTATCGATCAGAAAATGATGATCCAATGGTCAAAATAGTAGAAGATGCTTGGGCCCGCGGAATTGTGGTCTGTGTTGCAGCCGGGAATAGTGGACCAAGACCTAATACTATTAGCAGTCCGGGGATAAGTAATGAAGTGATAACAGTTGGGGCACTCGATGACCGGAATACCGTTGACAAAGAAGATGACGATGTTGCGAGTTTTTCCAGCAGGGGACAAACGCTATATCGTGTTGATAAACCGGATATTCTAGCTCCAGGTGTGAATATCATTTCTTTGCGCTCACCTAATTCCTATTTGGATAAATTACAAAAGAGCAACCGGGTGGGCAATGATTATTTCACTTTATCAGGTACATCAATGGCCACACCACTTTGTGCAGGAATTGTTGCCTTAATTAAAGAGGCAAACCCAAATCTGCCACCTGTCGAAATAAAAAAACGGTTGCTAAACGGCACCGACAAATGGAAAGGCCAAGATTACAACACCTACGGAGCGGGCTACATCAACGGGGACAATTCAATTTAGGGGCTATTGGGGCTCAGGGGGCTCAAGGGGACGGTTCTCGTGTTCTTTTTTGAACACGAGAACCGTCCCCTTGCTTCAAAAAGGTGAAAATTTGGGCAAATCATTATATGATAGATTAGAAGAGGAGGATGCCATGAAATGATTAAAAGTATAAAGTGTTAGCCTTACATTACTGCCTGCCCCAATTATTAGTTAGACCACCTTCTTATTATTAAACCTCAAACCTGTAAACACTTAACTCCATCTCGTAAACCCAATCAAATTGAAGCACGGGGACGGTTCTTGTGCTTTATTCCGTGTGAAAAAACAAGATAACTGACCCTTTGCTTCGGAAAGTGGTGATTTTATTGCCTCGTGAAGCAAGGCGAAAAAGTAGAACTGGGATATACCATGTCATCATAAGGGGTGCTAATCGACAAGAAATATTTCATGATGATGAAGACTGCTTTAAATTTCTTGATATTATCGGAAAATATAAGACTAAATCTGAAATGAACGTTTATGCCTGGTGTTTAATGAACAATCATGTCCATCTCTTGTTGAAGGAAGGCAGTGAAGACCTTTCTATTACAATGAAACGTATTGGTGTTAGTTTTGTCTATTACTATAACTTGAAGTACCGAACAACTGGACATTTGTTTCAGGATCGATACAAAAGTGAAAATGTTGAAACGAATCAATATTTATTCAGAGTGATCAGGTATATCCACCAAAATCCTTTGAAAGCAGGGATGGTTGGCCGGGTTCATGAATGGAGGTGGAGTAGCTATCATGAATATTATGGTCGGCATGATTATCCTATTAAGTTGCTTGATGCTGATTTTATTTTTAGCAAGATTTCACCGGATCTAACAATTGCCAAAGATAGATTCAAAGAATTTAACGAAAGACACAATGAAGATAAGTGCCTTGAAGATGAGTTGAATAAAAGAAGATTAACGGATGAAGAGGCGCGGATTGAAATCAAAAAGCTGCTAGGTGAGGTGGAAATCGCACACGTAAAGAGCCTGCCAAAGGTCGAGAGGAATGGGATATTCAAAAAACTAAAAGGAATCGAGGGGCTTTCACAACGACAATCAGCAAGAATATTAGGAGTTTCGGTTAATTTAATTAGGAAGGCGCAAAAGGCGCAGAGGGACGGTTCTCGTGATTCTATTCGCGGGTAGCGAGAGAGCTTGCCCTTTGTGCTTCAGAAGCAAAGAAAGAGGGACGCAAGAGTGTACTGCACCCCAAAAGTTAGAGTAAAATCTGACTTTTGGGGTGTTTATTTTGAGTAAATATAGTGAAGAATTTAAACTTATGGTGGTAAGGGAGTTTCA